>DATMTG010000400.1:0-12000 GCA_035565075.1 Stenotrophobium sp. | reverse complement strand
GCGGCTCCATGCCCTTGGCTTGCGCCTCATCCATTTTTCCGTGCGCGCCGCCGTCGCCGGCCAGCGCATTGACCGAGATCTGTGTGCGCACAAACCCCGGACAGGCGGTCGTGAAGCGCACACCTTCGCGCCACAGTTCCGCGCGCGCCGCTTCGGTAAAGCCGTTGAGCGCGTGCTTGGCCGCGCAATAGCCGCTGCGCAGGGGTGCGCCGAATTTTCCGGCGACGCTGCTCACCATCACCACGTGCCCGCTGCCGCGCTCCACCATTCCCGGCAGCACGGCACGCGTCAGCGCCACCGGCGCGAAGTAATCGAGCTCCATCAATCGCCGGTAAACCGCCATGTCGGTGTCCAGCGTCATGCTGCGCTGTGTCGCGCCGGCATTGTTGACCAGCATCTCGACCGGGCCAAAAAAATCCGCCGCAGCGGCGGCGGCCTGCGCCGCATCGAACGCCGTCAAATCCAGCGGCAGCACCGCCACTTTTGCAGGATCGGCGCAGTTGCCGCGGACGCGCTGCAACTCGTCCGCGCGCCGGGCGCTGAGGATCAGCCTCGCCCCCCGCTGCGCCGCCAACTGCGCCAGCGCCTCGCCGATGCCGCCGGAAGCACCGGTAATCCACACCACCTTGTTGGCCAAAGTCGTCATGACCGCCTCCACCTGTCCTCCCGTCGCTCCTGCACATCCATGTGCTCGCGCCGTTCGGGCATCCTGCCCATCAAAAACCGCTCGCGGCATTCAGCGCACGAGCGGTTGTCTGCGCCCAAAGATCAGGCCGCTTTTTCCAGGCTCTGGTTCCACTTGCCCACGGCGGCAAGACCGTTCATTTTCGCGCGATGCAGGTGCGCAGCGCGGCCGGCGTCGGCGTTCTTGCCCGACCAGGCCTTGAGCGCCGCCGCCTGCAGTGCGCGGCCGTAGGAGAAGGTGAGCTGCCACGGCAGTCCGCCGATCTTGTTCATGGCATCGAGGTGCGCGGTCGCCAGCTGATCGCTCTGACCTCCGGACAGGAACGCGATACCGGGCACCGCGGCCGGCACGAAGCGCTTGAGCAGCCTCACCGTGCGTTCGGCCACCTCCGACACGCCCGCCTGTTGCGGACATTTCATGCCCGAAACCACCATGTTCGGCTTGAGCACCATGCCTTCGAGCCTGACCTTCTGGTAGAACAGTTCGGTGAAGGTCTCCTGCAGGATCCACGAGGTCACGTTCTCGCAGGTCTGCACGTCGTGATCGCCGTCCATCAGCACCTCCGGCTCGACGATCGGCACGATACCGGCTTCCTGGCAGAGCGCCGCGTAACGCGCCAGCGCATGCGCGTTGGTGTGGATCGCATTGTGGCTGGGCGCGCCGTTGCCGATGGCGATGACCGCGCGCCATTTGGCAAAACGCGCACCCGCCTTGTAGTAGTCGGCCAACCGCTCGCGCAAGCCGTCGAGACCTTCGGTGATGGTTTCATCCGGCATGCCGCCGGGCAGCGGCTTGGCGCCCTTGTCGACCTTGATGCCGGGAATCACGCCCTTGGATTGCAGCAGCTCGGTAAACAGCCTGCCATCCAGGCCCTTCTGATACAGGGTTTCCTCGAACAGGATCACGCCGCTGGTGTGCTGCTCGAAACCCGGCGTGGTGAACAACATGTCGCGATAGGTCTGCCGGTTGGCCTCCGTATTCTCGACGTTGATGCTCTTGAAGCGCTTGGCGATGGTGCCGGTGCTCTCATCGGCCGCCAGTAAGCCCTTGCCCGGCGCGACCATGGCTCGCGCGATTTCGTTGAGTGCCTGCTCGTTCATTTCAAAAACTCCGCTCGTCTTCGTTGAACCGGGCCCGCAAACACCCGGCAGTGTTGGATTTTCGAGGTCATGCCGCCTCTCGCGCAGCGCAGAAATGATGGCGGAGAGAGAGGGATTCGAACCCCCGGAACCTCGCGGTTCAGCGGTTTTCAAGACCGCCGCAATCGACCACTCTGCCATCTCTCCGCGGCCAGCCCTCGCGCGCGAGGGGCGAATTATACCTGTGCCGACGTCAACATTGTCCGCGGTCCGCACAGCCTCTATAATCCGCGGCCCTGCCGGTGTAGCTCAGTTGGTAGAGCAGCGCATTCGTAATGCGAAGGTCGTAGGTTCGACTCCTATCTCCGGCACCAGTTTTGCAAGTGGCAGCGATTTTTGGGGTTCTGCGTCTTCAGGACATCATCAGCGTCTGCCTGACGCCCTCTCCGGCGTACCTGCCTGCCCGCTCTCGTCTATATTGGTGCCCTGAGGCCAGTCACCCGGGTGCCCCGCATGTTTCGCGTTCGCAAGGTCTATGACGATGCTTCGCCGGCCAATCGTGATGCCATCGCCCAGGTCCAGCAGATCATTGCCGATCAGTTTCCGACTGCGCGGCCCTGCGACCTGAGCAAAGTCCCGCAGCAGTTGAACGACCCGCTGCACTACCGCTATCGCTCGATCCTGCTGATCGTCGAAAACGCCGGCGGCAAGGTCCGCGGCTTTGCCATGCTGCTGCACCTGACCGATCTCAACATTGCATTTCTGGAACTCATCTCCACCGCGGCCGACAGCAGTAGCGGCGGCATCGGCGGCATGCTGTATGAACTGGTTCGCGAAGAAGCCTTGTCACTGGGCGCAGCCGGTCTATATCTCGAATGCAATATCGACGACGCGCGCGTCACAGATGCCGCCAGGCTCAGGCAGAACCGCCAGCGCATGCGCTTCTACGAGCGCTTCGGCGTGCGTCCGATCATCAACAACGCTTACGACAGTCCGGTACATCCCGGTGACGACAATCTCTACTACCTGATGTTCGACGGCCTCGGCCGACATCAGGCGCCCCGCCGAAAATTCCTGCGTCGCGTGGTCGCGGCGCTGTTGTTGCGCAAGTACGGCGACCTGTACGACGCCAGCGCCGCAAAAAGGATTGCACTTTCCTTCACGGACGATCCGGCGCAGATACGCGAGCCTAAGTATCGTGGCCCCGCTGCGCCGCTACCAGTGAGCAAGCGCAACGACGGCAAAGGCATCGCCCTGCTGGTCAATGAATCGCACAATATTCACCACGTCCGCGACCGTGGCTATGTCGAGGCGCCGGTCAGGATTCCGGTCATACTCAAGGAACTGGACAAGACCGGTCTGTTCACGCGTATCGAGCCGCGTCACACACCGATCCGGCTGCTGCACCGTGTGCACACGCCCGAGTATGTCGAATACCTGCGCGAAGCCTGCGCATTCCTGCCCAAGGGAAAATCGATTTATCCGATCATCTTTCCGGTGCGCAATCAGACGCGCCCGCCCAAGGACCTGGAGTTGCGGCTGGGCTACTACTGCACCGACACCTTCACGCCGCTGCATCACAATGTCTATCCGGCGGCCTACGGCGCGGTGGACTGCGCGGTCAGCGGCGCGCGCAGCCTGTTCGAGGGCTTTGACCTGGCCTACGCCCTGGTGCGTCCGCCCGGTCATCACGCCGGCAAGCAAATCTTTGGCGGCTTCTGCTATTTCAATGCCAGCGCGGTCGCAGCGGAATATCTCAGCGATTTTGGCCGCGTCGCCATTCTCGATGTGGACTATCACCACGGCAACGGCACGCAGGATATTTTTTACGAACGCGGCGATGTCCTCACGATCTCGATACACGCCGCGCCACCGGGCGCGTATCCGCACTTCGCGGGCTTTGAAGACGAGCGTGGCGAAGGCGCAGGAGAGAATTGCAATATCAACCTGCCCTTGCCCGAGAAGCTCAGCGTCGAGCGCTATCACCGCACCTTGAATCATGCGTTGCGGGAGATTCGCAAGTTTGCGCCCGAATATCTCGTGATTGCATTAGGGCTGGACACCGCGAAGGCCGACCCGACCGGTAGCTGGCAGTTGCTACCCGAAGACTTCACCGACATCGGCCGCCGCATCGGTGAACTGCATCAACGCACGCTGGTCGTACAGGAAGGCGGCTATCGCACGCGGACACTCGGACAGAATGCGCGCGCGTTTTTTGAAGGTCTCTGGCAAGGGCATCGGCCAGACCAAGCGGCTACTCAATCTGACTTGCAGCCGCACCGCCAACATAACGGGACAGCGCCATGATTGAGCATCTCTGGAACGATAACCTGCTGTGGCGCATCCTGGCTCTGCCGATGGGCTGGCGCATGTGGGTGCTGTGGCTGATGGTCATCAACACCGCGGCGCTCCTGTATCTGAAAAAGCCGCAGGGCCGCGTGATTGCCGCGATCTGGATCGGCAATGTCGTGACCATGATGGTCATGTATTGGCTGATGGGCTACGTCCGCCTGCTGGGGCTGTCGCACGTCATCTGGTGGACCCCGCTGTTCGTCTGGCTGTTGCCAAAAGTCCTGCGCGAACGGCCGAGCGGCGGCTTTGGCCTGTGGCTGAAACTGCTGATCGTGAGCGACCTTGCCTCGCTGGTGCTCGACTATAGCGATGTGATCCGCTACATCCTCGGCGAGCGGGCAGCCGCCTGACTCAGCCCTGATACCAGCGCTGCGTCAGTGCGCGGATCACGCGGGCCGGATACTCGGTGCGCCCGATGCTGCCGTTGTAGCGCGCCAGCGTCCTGACCATGTCGCCATGTTCCATGTCGAGGTAGTACTTGAGGATGGTGCAGCCCATGCGCAGGTTGGTCTGCGGGTCGAACAGGCTGTCGCCGGGCTTGCCGATTTCCTTGAGCCAGAACGGCATGATCTGCATGTAGCCCAGCGCACCGGATTTCGAAATCGCAAAACGGTCGAAGCGGCTCTCGACCTGGATCACCGCCAGCACGAATTCCGGCGCCAGCTTGGCGTGTATCGCCTCGCCGTGGAGCAGGCGCAGGAACCGCAGGCGCTCGGCATCGTCCGGCATCAGCGGCTTGAGCCGCGTAGACATGTCGCTGAGCCAGACTTCGGCATTGAAGCGATCGTCGAAACTGCTGGATTCATTGATCGCCTTGATCAGCGCCTGGCGCAGCGCCGGGTCCGGTTCGCCGGTCGGCCCGGCCCACGCCGGAGCGACCAGCATCAGCAGGACGGCGGCGATCCAGAATGATCTCATCCCCGCACGCGCTCCAGCACCGCCTGCGTCGTCGCGGCGATCAATTCGGCCTTGCCGGCGCGGCGGTGCTTGTACTCGAATTGTTGGTTGGCCAGGCTCTTGTCGCCGATCACGATGCGATGCGGAATGCCGATCAGGTCGGCGTCCGCAAACATCGAACCGGGCCGCTGGCCGCGATCGTCCAGCGCCGTCTCGATGCCGGCGGCGCGTAGCTCGTCGTACAGCTTTTCAACCGCCTCCTTCACCGCGGGCGACTTATCCATGCCGATCGGGCAGAGGATGACGCGGAACGGCGCGATGGCGTCCGGCCAGATGATGCCGTTGCCGTCGTGGCTTTGCTCCAGCGCGGCGGCCACCAGCCGCGAGACGCCGATGCCATAGCAGCCCATCTCGGGCGTCACCGCCTGGCCCGTTTCATCCAGCACGGTCAGGCCCATCGCCTGCGTGTATTTGCGGCCGAGCTGGAACACATGGCCGCCCTCGATGCCGCGGTAGAACTTGATGACGCCCTTGCCATCGGGGCTGGCATCGCCTTCGACGATGTTGCGCAGATCCGCGGCCTCGGGCGTCGCCACGTCGCGCGCCCAGTTCGCCCCGGTGAGATGGAAACCTTCCTGGTTGGCGCCGCAGACGAAATCCGCAAGCACTGTCGCGGCATGATCGGCCAGCAGCGGCAAAGTGCAGCCCACCGGCCCGAGGAATCCGGGCGCGCAGCCGAAAGCGGCCTTGATCTCCTCGTCCGATGCCATCTGCAGAGGGGACGCCACCCTGGGATGCTTCGCCGCCTTGAGCGGATTGAGCGTGTGATCGCCGCGCAGGACCAGTGCGATCAGCCCGCTTTCGCGCGCATGCACGACCAGGAGTTTCAGCGTCTGCGCCAGAGGGACTTGAAGCAGCGCCGCCACGTCCTCGCAGGTCTTCTGGGTTGGCGTCGAAACCTTTTGCAGGCTCTGCGTCGCCGCCGCGCGGCTGCCGGCGGGGCGGCATTCCGCCGCCTCCACGTTTGCGGCGTAGGTGCCGCCTTCGGCCACCGCCAGTAGATCTTCACCGGAGCTGGCGAGGATGTGGAATTCCTCCGACAGCGCGCCGCCGATATTGCCGGAGTCCGCCTTGACCGCGCGGAATTCGACGCCGATGCGCGTGAAAATCCGCGTATAGGCCTCGCGCATGTTGTAGTACTCGCGGGACAGATCCTCCGCATCGAGATGGAACGAGTAGGCATCCTTCATCAGGAATTCGCGGCCGCGCATCAGGCCAAAGCGCGGGCGGCGTTCGTCGCGGAACTTGGTCTGGATCTGGTAGTAGTTGACCGGCAACTGGCGGTAGCTGCGGATGTCCTGGCGCACGTGATGGCAGATCACTTCCTCGGCGGTCGGCGCGTAGCAGAAATCGTTGTCGTGGCGATCCTTGATGCGCAGCATCTCGTCGCCCATCACCTCCCAGCGTCCCGACTCCCGCCACAGCTCCGCCGGCTGCACGGTGGGCATCAGCACCTCCAAGGCACCGGCGCGGTCCATCTCCTCGCGCACGATGTTTTCCACTTTCTTGAGCACGCGCAGGCCGATCGGCATCCAGGTGTAGAGGCCGGCACCGAGCTTGCGGATATAGCCGGCGCGCAGCAGCAACTGATGCGAGATCACCTCGGCATCGGCGGGAGTTTCCTTGGTGGTACTGATCGGGAATTTTGACAGGCGCATGTGACGATGATTTTCCGTGTGTGTTGCGTTGACTGTTTGGACTGCGTGCCGTTCAACGGCCCTTGAACTGCGCTTCGCGGCGTTCGACGAACGACCTGACGCCTTCGGCGGCGTCCTCCGAATGCATCAGCGGCGCCGAATCCGGCAACAGGCGCTGCGCCGCGGCCACCAGGTTCTGTTCGAGGAACTGGCGCGATGAGCGCAGGCTGCCATAGACCGCCAGCGGCGCCTGCCTGGAGATTTTTTCGGCGATGGCGAAGGCGCGATCGAACTGCTCGCCCAGCGGCGCGATCTCCTGCACCAGCCCGATGCGATAGGCTTCCTGCGCGTCGAACTCGTCGCCGGTCAGCAGGTAGCGCTGTGCGTTGCCCCAGCCGAATTCCTGCACCATGCGCAACGTCGCGCCGCCAAAGGCGAAGATGCCGCGCTTGACTTCGATCTGGCCGAAACGCACGCCCTCGGCGCAGACCCGCACATCGGCCGCCAGCGCCAGTTCGATGGCGACGGTATAGCAGATGCCGTGCAGCGCGAACACCAGCGGCTTGCCGACGCGGCGGGCCGGGTCGAGTCCGAACGGATCGCGCTCGTTTTCCGGCAGCGCCGGCCAGCCGCCCTTGGCGATATGCGGCGCCCACTTGTCGAGTTCCAGTCCGGCGGTGAAGTGCTTGCCGTTGGCGCAGACCAGCCCGCAGCGCACTTCCGGATCGGCGTCGATCTGGCCGTAGGCGGCTGCGAGCTGGTGATACATCTCGACGTCGAAGGCGTTGGCCTTGTCCGGGCGGTTGAGCGTGATGACCAGGACGTGGCCGCGCTTTTCAGTGAGGATTTTCTGTTCGGTCATGACATTTCCATGCATTGCGGATTTCCGTACTCCCCTCGCAGGTTGCACTCAATCCTTCACCTTGAGGATACGTTCGTGTGGCTGGCCTTCGCGCAATTCCCAGGCGCGCATTTCCAGCACGCCCTTGGTATTGAGCGAAATCAGCAGATGCAGGCCGCCGGCATGCAGCTCGCTGGCCTGCGGCACTGCGGGCGCCTGCGGATGCGACCAGCAGCGCGCCCACAGCTCCTGCGACGGTACCTCAGCCTCGCCCAGGCGAAATGCCGCGGGTTGCCGGTCGCGCGCCAGAACCACGCCTCGGATCGCCTGCGGCTGTGCGATTTGCGCCTCATGCAGAATCTGTATCGCCAGTCGGCGCGGCATCAGCAGCGGCGGTTCAGTCATGATCTTCTCCACAGACAGGACAATTCGGGTCAGCGGCGATGCGCAGACGGCGCCAGTTCATGTTCAGCGCGTCCCACACCAGCAGATGTGCCGCATCATCGCCGATTCCAAGCAGGATTTTCAGTGCCGCCAGCGCCTGCAGGCTGCCGACCGTCCCGACCACCGGCCCAAGGACGCCTGCTTCCTCACAGGTTTCCTGAGCCTCGCCGGCATCTGGATAGAGGCAGGCGTAGCAGGGTCCGCCGCGCCGCAGGTCGAAGACCGCCAGCTGGCCTTCGAAGCGGATCGCCGCCCCCGACACCAGCGGCTTGCGCGCCTTCACGCAGGCGGCGTTGAGCGCGAAGCGGGTGGTGAAATTATCGCTGCAATCGAGCACGACATCGGCCTGCGGCAACGCCCCCATCCAGTCGTCCGCATCGAACAGCTCCGTGGCGACCTGCGGATTGAGCGCAACCAGCTGGTCGTGCGCGGCAGCCGTCTTGCTGCGCCCCAGGTCCGCCTGTCGATAGAGAACCTGGCGCTGCAGATTGGTCAGCTCGACCCGGTCACGATCCACCAGCAGCAAGCGGCCGACGCCGGCACCGGCCAGGTAGAGGCTGGCGGCCGCCCCGAGTCCGCCCACGCCGAGCACCATCGCGGTGGAATCGCGCAGCAGCTGCTGGCCGTTGACGCCGACTTCACGCAGCACGATCTGGCGGCTGTAGCGTGCGAGGTCGCTCACGGGAGTTGGCCGCTCACGGCTTCATGCCGCCGGTGGCGCGCTCGTGCGCAGCCAGATCGCGCCGGGTTTGCACATTCGTGAAACCGGCGGCGCGCAACGATTCGCGCACGGCGGGACCCTGGTCGCAGCCATGCTCCAGCAACAGCCAGCCGCCCTGGCCCAGCGCAGCAGGGGCGTGAGTGCAAATGGTCCTGAGACAATCCAGTCCGTCCGGCCCGGCGATCAGCGCCAGCTCAGGCTCGTGGCGCAAGGCGGCCAGGTGCGGATCGCCGGCGGCGACGTACGGCGGATTGGAGACCAGCATGTCGAACGCGGTGTCGCCGCCGTGCGCACAGGCCGCCAGGAAGGCCGCAAAGTCCCCCTGTTCGAATCGCACGTTGTCGATGCGCAGCTTCCGGGCATTGCGCCGCGCCACGTCGAGCGCGGCCGGGGAAACATCCAGTGCCGTCAGCGCCGCCTGCGGCAGCTCCGTCGCCAGCGCCAGCGCAATCGCACCGCTGCCGGTGCCAAGGTCGGCGATGCGTGCAGGGGTTTTCAGCGCCATGCCATCGAGGATATCCAGCGCCCATTCCACCAGCAATTCGGTTTCGGGCCGCGGGATCAGCACCTCCGGCGTCACCGCCAGGTCCAGCGACCAGAATCCCTGATCGCCGGTGAGATAGGCCACCGGCTCGCCTTGCGCGCGACGCGCCAGCAGGAACTGCAACTGCTCGTCGGCCTCCGGCGGCAGCGGCCGCTGCATGCGCCCATAGAGCGCACCGCGCGAGATTTCGAGCACATGCGCCAGCAGGAATTCGGCGTCGGCCTGCGCCGACTCGCTGGCCGTCTCCAGTGTCCGCACCGCTTGCTTCAAGGCGTCGGCGACGTTCATTCGCCCAGTTCCGCCAGCAGCTCAGCCTGGTGCTCCGACAGCAGCGGCTGGATCACCGGGTCGAGGTCGCCCTCGATCACCCGGTCGAGCTGGTAGAGCGTGAGGTTGATGCGATGGTCGGTGACGCGGCCCTGGGGAAAATTGTACGTGCGGATGCGCTCGGAGCGGTCGCCGCTGCCCACCAGCTTCTTGCGCGTGGCGGCGCGTTCGCTCTGCTGCTTGCTGCGCGTGGCGTCGAGCAGGCGCGAGCCCAGCAGCGCCATCGCCTTGGCGCGGTTCTTGTGCTGGCTGCGTTCCTCCTGGCACTCCACAACCACGCCGGTCGGCACGTGAGTGATGCGGATCGCCGACTCGGTCTTGTTGACGTGCTGGCCGCCGGCGCCGGACGCGCGATAGGTATCGATCTTGAGGTCGGCCGGATTGATCTCGATCTGCGCCTCCTCGATTTCCGGCAGCACCGCCACCGTCGCCGCCGAGGTATGGATCCGTCCCTGCGCCTCGGTCTCCGGCACGCGCTGCACGCGGTGCGCGCCGGACTCGAACTTGAGTTGCGAATAGGCGCCGTAGCCGACGATGCGCGAGATGATTTCCTTGTAGCCGCCGTGCTCGCCTTCGCTCAGCGACAGCACTTCCATCTGCCAGCCCAACGACTGCACGTACTGTGCGTACATGTGATGCAGGTCGCCGGCGAAGATCGCCGCCTCGTCGCCGCCGGTGCCGGCGCGGATTTCGAGGAACACGTTGTTGCCGTCCAGCGGATCCCGGGGCACCAGGTAGCCCTGCAACTCCTGCTCGAATCGCGCCAGGCGGTCTTGCGCGTCCGGCAACTCGGCATCGGCCATCTCGCGCAGTTCGCGGTCGGAGTCCGACTGCATCTGGCGCAGGTTCTCGATCTCGCGGCGCGTCGCCTCGTAAGCGCCGAAGGCATCCGCCAGCGGCCCCAGTTGCGCATATTCCTGCGACAGGCGCCGGAACTTGTCGCTGTCGCCGACCACCGTGGGCGACGACAGCTCCGCCGCGATTTCCTCGCGGTGCTCGACCATCTGCTGGAGCTTGCTGTAAAGGCTGGGTTTCATGCTGCACTCGGATTCAATATTGCGGGCGTCGCGCAGCGTCTTGTCAAAACGGCAAACCCGCCGCGCAAGACCCTGAGCGCTTCGTCAGGGAAAATCCGCTGCGGTGGCTAATCTTCCTTCAGCTCGAACAGGCGCCGCGAGGCGTTCAGCAGCAGTGCCTGGTCGACCGCGCTGGCGTGGCGCAGCGCATGGCTGGGGGCGTGCATGAGCTTGTTGCTGAGCGTATCGGCGATGAATGCCATCACCGCCTCGGGCGACTCGCCGGCGGCCAGGCGGCGACGGGCTTTTTCGAGAACGACATCGCGATGGCGGCGCGCGCTTGCGCGGATCTGCCTGATCG
Organism: Stenotrophobium sp.; assembly: GCA_035565075.1. Taxonomy (GTDB): domain Bacteria; phylum Pseudomonadota; class Gammaproteobacteria; order Nevskiales; family Nevskiaceae; genus Stenotrophobium. The sequence goes on along the minus strand of DATMTG010000400.1, from coordinate 1,036 downwards.
TCGTCGCCGCGTCGCGTCCCTCGAGCCACTGGGTGAATTCCTCGGCGTACTCGCGCACCAGTACCTCGGCCTGTTGCGCCGAGGCCGCGCGCAGCCGGGTGTTGTCCTCGATCACCGTGCGCAGGTCGTCGACGGTGTAGAGGTAGACATCCTCCATGTCGGCGATGCGCGGATCGATATCGCGCGGCACCGCCAGGTCCATCATGAATACCGGCTTGCGGCGGCGGCGTTTGCCGGCGGCGCGCTGCATCGCCGCCTGCTCGACCACGAAGCCCCGCGCGGCGGTGCTGGAGACGATCAGGTCGGCATCTCCCAGGTAGCCGGGCAGATCATTGAGACTGATGGCGTAACCGCGCACTTCGCGCGCCAGCTTCTCGGCGCGTTCGAGACTGCGGTTGGCGACGATGATGCGGCCGATGCCGTACTGGTTGAGATAGCGCGCGATCAGCTGGATCATCTCGCCGGCGCCGACCAGCACCGCGGTTTCGCTTTGCAAATCGCTGAAAATGCGCCGCGCCATCTGCACCGCCGCGTAGGCCATCGACACCGGATGCGCGCCGACCTGGGTGCGGTTGCGCACCAGCTTGGCCACCGCGAAGGCGTGCTGGAACAGGCGCGACAGCACCGGCCCGAGCGCGTGCATCTGGTTGGCGATGGCGTAGGACTGCTTCATCTGGCCGAGGATCTGCGGCTCGCCCAGCACCATCGAGTCCAGGCCCGACGCCACGCGCAGGCTGTGCGCGACGCTGCCGGTATCGCGGTGGGTGTAGAGGAATTTTTCGATGTAGCCTTCCGGCACCTGGCGCTCGCGCCGCCACCATTCCAGCAGGCGCGGCGCCTCGTCGGGCGCCGCCACGGTGATCAGCTCGGTGCGGTTGCAGGTCGAGATGATGGCGGCTTCGTCGACGCCGGGCAGCGCGCGCAGCCGCGTCAGCGCTGCGGCCAGGTCGCTGTCGGTGAACGCCAGCCGCTCACGCGCGTCCAGCGGCGCGTTGTGGTGGGACAGTCCGAGCGTGATCAGGGCCATGGAGTGCTG
>DATMTG010000399.1:0-8366 GCA_035565075.1 Stenotrophobium sp. | reverse complement strand
GATGGCTACCCCGCCCATCAGCACCACCTGGCTCACATCCTTGATTCGGACGCTGGCCAGCTCTTCTCCATCCTTGCTCACGATAAGGCGGTATCCCCGCTTCCCCACTCTTGCACCCTGCTCCTGCACATAGAACGGGAGTGTCGCCTCTCTCGGCGGATACAGTCGGCGAATATGATCGGCATCGGCGACGTCCGTGGCCGGCGCTTCTCGCGCCGCGCGCATGGCAAGGGTCTCATCCGGAAGGCAGATCCCGCTCAGCGAACAGCCGTCGCACTTGGGGCTGTCCTCCAATGGCGGCGGCAACACCGGGCTCGTCGCAGAACCGCGCGCCTCGGCGATGAGCGCGCGTGTGCGCCGCTCCAGCTCCTCGGTAAATGGAACATCCACGCGCGTGCGGGATTCCGCGTAGTAGAGCACCCCTCGTGTGCACCGGAAGCCGTGATCGCGCAGCAGAAGTCCCTGTGCCATGAGCTGCACGCGCTCCGGCTCCCAGCTGCGTTCTTCGTTCTTCGGCACACGTCCGCGCTTGGTCTCGACTGGAACTGCCTCATCACCCGCAGTGCTCACCAGGTCCAGCTTACCCGTAATCCCGAGGCTCGGTGACGTGAGCGAAACAGATCGGCTTACCTGCGGCGCGTCGTCGCCCCCTTCGGAACTGTCAGCGCCGTGTTGCTTCCCATTCCGCCGTGCAGCCGCATCGGGATCGGGAAGCAACTGATCGACACGATCCACCCTCCGGTGCACATGCTTCCCCTCGAGGGTGAACTCGTTGTCTTCCCAGCGACCCTCCACATACATCAGGTGAAAGAGACGATGACAGTAGGTGTACTCGTTCAGCATCCTGATCGGGAGGTTGTCCTGGTCGATCTCCGTGTTCGATGACTCTGCGTCTGATTCTGGCAGTTGTGTGTCGGTCATACCGGCATCTCCTCATCCGGTGCGGTGCCGCGAGACTGGGGCTCTATCTAGCCTGGCAGTTGGATGACGAGTGCGGAGGCCGGACGTTGCGGGAGGGAAAGGGAGGCGGCCCGAGTGACGCCGCAACCAACGGCGCCTTGCCATGTCTCGCGGACTGTCACACGTGGTAGCGGCATTTGTGCCGGATACTGGTGTTAACGCGCTCAGTCCAGATGAGGTTGACCATTCACGGATTCTTCCAGCTTGCCAACTGACTGCCTGGCGCGCGTGAAGTTCATGAACTTGCCAACCGAAATCCGCTGCGCCACGACGACATCCACCACGCCGAGATGGGCGAGCGCGCCTGGCTCACGCAGCTTCGGATGCCCGAGCAGGGCACGAATGGCGGCCAGCGTTGCCGGTTCGCGCCAGATCGGCCAGGCAAAGGAAAAGCCACGTGCAGAGGACGCGCCGCCGATGATGGTCGGCCTCACGCGCCCTGCCCGTGTCTCGGGTACGAGGGTGAGCACGCCCAGGCCGATCGCCGCCAGTCGATTCGCGCCGTGCTGTGTTCCACTCTTGTAGGCCGAATCGGTCGGGTCACCCGCCATGAGCGCATAACGTATGTCCTCCTCCGGATCCCAGCGGAACGATGGCGTAGGATCAACTCGGTGCCACGGCTCCAGCAAGGCTTCACGAAGACAATCGATGGCAGACAAAGGAATCGCCCTCTTCCCGCGTCCACGAGGTGGAGGAGCGACTGTCCGTGGCACGTCTGCCAGTCGTTCAAGGAAATGCTGATGGCCCTGCCCGAAGAGCAGGCACAGGGGCGTCGGGTCGACAACCTTCTCCTTGCCATCCTTGATGGCGGAATCGCTCGTGAGAGCCGCAAGTACATCCACACGGTGCCGACCTTCCCGCGTAGCAGACCTCGCCGCGTTGGTAAGCAGTTCGCGACATTCCTCCCGAGTATAGTTGAGGTCCATTCTCGAGCCGAACTCGTGCGCCGTCGCCAGTGCTTCGATCCCATTGGTGGCCCGCACCAGAACTTCCTCGATCGAAAGTTCCTGAGCGAGCACGAGAACGGGCCGCACGGGCAGGCAATCAATGTCCCATTTTGATCGAGGATGAATCTTCTCATGCTCTGCGCGCTTCCGGTCATCCGCTTCCAGGGAACTGAGCAGCCCGAGTAGCGCCAGGAAGGCGAGGAGATTGTCGGGCTCCAGCCCATTCAGACGATGCGACAGTTTCGTGGTCATCAGGAGCGCTCCTTCCTGTCGCGCATCTCCGATGCACGGTGATCGGCCAGGCGCAGGATGGCCTCCATGCGGGCCAGTTCCCAGATTCCATACCGGCTCTGGAGCACCGTGAAGAGCGACGGCCAGTCGTGGCCGCGCCAATTGAATGCAAGTGACTGCGGGCCGATGTCCGGCGGCGTCTCCTCCGGATCGGAGTGCGGGAAGAGCGGCCTGCCATATCCGTGATGCACTCCGATGAGCCAGAGCACCAGCTCGGCGTCCTTCGCGTGTGAGAATCGCGGCGCGGCAAGCGCACGCCGCACCGAGAGGGCCTCGTGTCGCCACCGTTCGGGCAACCCGGACTCCACGCGCGCCGTACGCGGTAGCGGGCGAGCTGATTTGGCCAGAACCTCGCCGGGTTCGTCCGGATCGGGCCCCAGCGGATCCCCGTAGTGGAGCCATGATTGGAACCGCACGTCGGCCTTGCCGAGATCGTGAAGTTCGCCCGCAATCTGAAGATCCGTTATGCGATCCTCGGACACTCCTGCCGTGCGTGCGAAAGCCTGAGCCATTTTCCCCACATCCTCGCAGTGAGTCTGGAGACTGAGAGCGAAGCCGGGTATGGAGCCCGCGATGTCGTCCTCTGTGGAACTGGCGCCAGTAGAGGTACTGCCGTGCTGAGCGCCTGGAGGAGAAGCCGGCACACCTGCCGTTGCGCCAGCGACCCCCCGACTCGCGAAGAAAACCACTCCGCGCGCTCGGCCCGCATCATCCTCACCGTAGAGATCGAGATACGCCATCACATCTCGACCCCGAAGACGACGAAGTGACATGAGGTCCGAGCGAGCCGGCTCCGGCAGCGGCAAATCGAGTAGCGCATCCGCCAATGCCTGCCAACGACGCGATGGGCTGGTCGCCAGTGTCTCGGCGAGCCGGTCATCACTCACCGAGTTGGCCAGAAGCCCCGGAGCCACGCGCACCGCAAGTCGGCGCCGCGCGAATGGCTCGGCGGCTTTGCGTGCGACATCCGAAACCCTCGGCCTCTGCGGATCATCCGGCCCATCGTTCGTTTCCTGCGGAGCTCCGTACTCCGGATTCCAGCCAAAAGGATCTACGCCACCGTAGGAGGTCGGCACGACAATGCTGTCACCCGGACGGAGTTCACCAGGATGCACCCAGCGCGAGCGCTCGTCATCCCCTTTCCAGAGAAACGCCATTCGGCTGTCGCTGGCACGTCCTGACCGCTCTTCCTCCGGTTCAGCACCGGCCACGTCCGCGAGCTGCTCGGAGTCTCTGGTACTGCGTCGCAGCCAGCCCCGCACCGTCCAGAGTGGAAGTTCGATTGCCTCCGCAGAACGCGGCGGTACGAGTGTCAGAAGACGACGCATTTCACCTGGGCCCTGCCGCTCCTGATCAACATCTGCACGCCAGACAACGGTAATTGCGTCCAGTCTCCGGCGTGGGCCATGCAGATACAGAGCAAGGTCAGGATCGGCAGCGGGAATCGGAGATGTCTGGCAAAGCAGGTCAACATGTGCTGGTAGCAGCACAGGCGCATCATCCTTCGCCGCCACGGCGCCGGTGGTCATCGGAATTGCAAAGGCGCTGATGCCGAAGTCCACCTCCGCGCCGTTGCCACGTCGTTCCGCCTCCGCGTCCAATGCTTCCCACGCGGGCCTCAACGTCCCGCCATAAACCGGATCCTCATACCGGGAACCAATGTCGGACTTCGCCGTTACGATTGTAGCGTAGGGGACGATGTCGCGCCCGGCGCGATTGAGGCGCCCGAACCGCTGGCGCAGGGCATCGAGTGGAGCAAGCTCCGTGATGAGCGCATCGAAATCGATATCCACGCCAACTTCGACGCACTGGGTAGCAACGATGATCAACGGGTGCTGAAGATTGCGGCTCTCGCCTGCTTGATACGTACGTGTACGAATGGGATCGAGATCCCGTACGAGTTCCATCCGGTCCACAGCACGAGCTGGCCCGATCATCAGAACCGGCTCGCCAACGGCGCCCTCCATGATGTCCGCGCGCAATACGTCCTTCAGCTTTTCGAATACCGCGCGGGCGCGAGCTACCCGATTCACCACCACGCCGATCGCCGGCGAGATTGCTCCGTTCTCGGCGTTTGAGAAGTGCTTCCGTGCTCCGAGAACTTCCTTGACTATCGCATCGACTCGGCGCGCGAGTGCCTTGGCATCGCTCTCACCACGATCACCAGCCACTTCTTCATCACTCTCATCCGCGGGATCGCCCGACTTACGTGGAGCGATGGGACGGCGCAGCTGTACCGGCTTGGGCGAATTCAGCCGCCTCGCCAGCACGGGATGCTCCCGATCTTTGGCATCCAGCGTAAATGGAGCTCGAGATTCCCCAGTATTGAGCGGACGCGACTCCTGCCGTTCGTCTCCGGGCGTCGCGGTGAGCAGAGTGACTCCCCATGGTGCAGCGGGCCTGACCTCACACCACGCCGGACCGCGGTATACCTGAACCCATTCGAGCGTCTGTCGCAATGGCTCGGCGAGATGCGCCTCGTCCAGCAGGAGCAACGCATCTGATCCAAGAAGGCCCGCGTGAACGGGTTTCATGGAATCGGACACTCCGTATCCCCGGAAGAGGAGGCGCGAGCCCACCTGATCTACAGTGGAACAGAGCACCGTGGGTTGCGAAGGGGTGCGTGCCCAGTCGTCCTCGCGTGGAATGCCGCCTCGCAGGCGCCGTGCGATGAGCGCCGGTCCGTCGCCAGAGAGCTTTTTCAGTTGCTCGGCGACTCTTGCCGTCACCGGCCCTCCTGGTCTGCTCAAAGCCGCCGCAAGTTTGTTCGCGCGCTCGAAGGCGTCGTCCACTACAAGACGTCTATCCACGATGAAGACGATGCGCACTGGAGCGCGGCGCGCCTCACAACAGTCCGCTTCAAGCGCCAGGTGGAAGACGGCGATGTCGATGGCCGCAGTCTTGCCGGAGCCGGTTGGCAGGTCGAGCATCGCCGGCCATTCTCCGTCGTGCTCCACGATGTTCTGGAGCAGGCGTGTCTGCCACGGAAACGGCTCATAGCCGTAGACTTCGTCGAAGAACACCGGGAAATCACTTTGTTCGAGCATGGTCACCGCTCTGGATCGAGGGGGCGACAGAGCCCGAGGCCAAGAAAGCGACCCGCACCCAGGATCACTGGTCCGTCCACCAGTGCCGGAAAGCGAATCAGGGCATGAGTGAGCTGCCGGCTGGCGAGCGATTGCGGCGTGTGCCAGCGCATCCACTTCGGCGAGTTGCCCGGTGGATATGCGGACGCAGTCCCCTCAATCGCCGAGTACTTGTCGGCCACGACTGCTTCCGGCTCGGGGAGGCCAATGTGCCTGCAGGCAGCGGCGACCTGCGTCTCGATCTCGCTCTGCCGAGCTGCGCCCCGTTCCTTCAGATGCCGATCAAGTGCAATGGGTGTAACGGTGGCAAATGTGCGCGCCCGCGCGACGTAGAGCGCCGGGTCCAGAGACTGCCGTTCAGCTTCGAAGCTCGGTGACAGTTGAATCGAAAAGGCCTGGTCGGATGGAGTTCCTTCCTTCGTCGTGACCGTGAATATCCTCCGGCCGCGTTCCTCGTCCATCGGGGCGAGCTTCCGCAGCACTCTCCGAAAATCCTGATCCTGCAACAGTATTCCATCTTCAGGTGGAACGATGCCGAATCCCATGACATGACCGTCGGCATGGGCAAAGCCGACGAACGAGAGGGGAATGATCGCTATGTGCGGCAGGCGCGTCGCCGCGCCGCCGGACTCATGCCCACTGATGACCTCCGGTATCTGGTCACCGAGCCCGATTCGCTGATACCCGGCGAGCAGAGCATCCCTGATCGTCTTGGCGACGAGCGCGCAGGCACGCACGTCCGGCATCGTGCCGCCTACATGATCGAGTATCAGCCAACGATCAGCAAACTGGCTCATTCTCTCTGGGCTGGGAGTTGGCGGTCTCGTGACCGGCGCCCCTTTCTGCGGACGATCACTGCCGTTCATCGATTGCTCGAAGCGCGTGTATGCCTCTCTGAGTTCCTCGAAGCGCCCGGGGTAGACGCGCAGTTCTGGTGTCTTACCCGACGATAGGTCAGGCACTTCCTTCTCAAGCATGAAGCGACACCGCGTCAAGCTCGATGAATGCCCCACGTACGATGTGTCACGAGCCAGTTCCATGAGCGCCATTAGAACCGCCGGCTCCGGCATTGCATCGGGCCATACAAACCGCAGCACCGGATCAAGGGGGCGACTCGCTGGGAATCGCCGCGGTTGCCGGCGCCGAAGAGCTGGAAGCACTCCCCTCGCGTGCCTGCTGCGGCTGCTCCGTGGATCATTCGGCGGAACGAAGACTATCGGCGACGTACGTTCGAGCGCTCCGCGCTCGACGAGAAGCGGTGGTGGCAATCGCTCAAGCCAAGCGAGAGCTGCGCTCTCATCGTCGCGTTGTCCGTGAGCGTCCCATGTAGCGACCAGAGCTGAGAACACGCGATCCGGTTGTGGAGGCCAGTCTGACACAGCGCTGTCGGGACCGATTGCGGCGTATGAAACCCCCGACAGGTACTCGAGTTCGAGAACGAGCATCATTGCTTCTCGTCCGCTTCGTCTCCTTCGCCACCGGCGCCAGAGAGCGCAAGGTTCTGACTTTCGCGCACGATTTCCACAAGCTTATCCTGCGGCGTAAGCACGATGGGTTTCGCGGAAAGGGCGAACCCAGCTTTGACCGCTGCGTTGAAGGCAGCGGTGTAGAGCGCGCGCGCCGCATTGCGATCGAGGGTCACCGCCTCGGTGGTGCCATCCGGATGTACGAGCTCGAGCGGCGCCTGTCCATCGCACACCAGATCGCAACGGGACCGCAAGGCATAGCCGCGGGAATCCTGCTCGGCGAGCGCCAGGAGACCGAGTGCAGCGAGAAGGCTCCGGCCGGCGCTGTTCTTCTCTGGGCTCCCGAAGCGTAGCCGGCGGAGTGCGGCGAAGCTCAGGACAAACGTGTGCTCGGCGTAATCACACGTAACGCCGAGTGGCGCAACGGAAGGGGCGATGTTCCCATGGTTGATCTCGGAGGGCCTTACCTGCTTCGCGTTCTTGCCGGCACCCTTCAGTGTCGTGTCCCATCCCGCGTCGCCTTTGAAGACTTCGACTTTTCTCAAGACACCGAGAGGGTCGATCCGGCTCCCCGTACGACGGCCGGAGGTCCGAACGTCTGTCTCACCCGTCCGCCTATCAACGACTTCATCCACCGGAACATCGATACCCAGGATCTCGGAGATAAGACAGCGCGCAAACTTGGCGCCAAGCCCTCCGCCTTCACCGGTCGAGTGCCACGCTCCGAGGAGGAGCGAAGTCGGTGATATCTCGAGGAGTGCCGATGCGTCCGTTGGCGTTGCCTTGGCCAGGCGCTGCCCGACGGAGCTGCTCATGAATGCCTCTCCTTCCAGCAGGCTGTCGCGCAGAATGGCGTCATAGACGCGATGCGGTGCCTCAAGTGAGGTAATTCGCGTGATGCCATCCAGATTCGCATTGCTGAAGTCGACCACCACGTGCGGGACCCGCACTCCATCAGCAATCGCGTCGAGCAGGCACTCTTCAAGCCTGTTTGCTTGCGACTGTACACTATCGATGAGGACACACCAGGTATCCTGGCCGTCGCGGCGTCGGCGCTCGTAGACGTGGCGGGGCGGAGCGTTTCGACCTTCGCCTGGATAGGTCGGTGGGAAAATCTTGTCGCCCTTCCCACCCGATGGCTGAAGTGTTTGCCGGCGCCGCAGCGCGGCGGCGTCGTTGACGATGTGACCAAGTCGTGCGATGTCCATGGAAGAGGCCCTCTGTTAGCGATGAGCGTACGGGACAGCTAAACAAGAGTGCGAAGACCTACTGACAGCCAAATCAGACGTAGCGGCGTTCAATGAGGCCGCGCGTTGAAGAGCGCGGAACGGCGGGAGTGAACGATACAGAACTCTGAGCAGAACCACCCTTCAATGAGGCCGCCCAGAGATCCAGCGTCTGGTCGGAAGGTCGTTCTTGGTCTGTCACACGCTGCAGCTTATCATGTACATATGTCACATGTCGACTCTTAGAAGTACCACTAAGCATAATTGGTATACTCTAGTTGCATCGCGGGGGCCAACCCGACACAAGTACTCTGATCAGCACACTGAGAAGAGCTTCAGCAATTCAGCCACCTAATTGGCCAGTTCCAAGTGGACAAGAATGCGCGGTCT
>DATMTG010000398.1:0-2828 GCA_035565075.1 Stenotrophobium sp. | reverse complement strand
GATCACTTCGACGGAGGCCCATTCTTCGTCGTCGGGATGCTCGTGGGTCTTGACCGCCTGCTCGATGGCAGGCAGCCGCGCGCCGCCATTCGCCGTCGCATAGTCGGCGCGGAAATCGTGCTCGCGCAGCGCCTCGGCCTGGCGCAGCATCTGCCGGCCACGCTCTTCCTGGCCCAGCTTGAGCAAGGTCTCGCCGAGGTATTGCCAGGCGCGCTGGCTGAGCGGGTCGAGCAGGCAGGCTTTTTCCAGCGCGACCTGGGCCGCATCCAGATCGCCGCTGAGCAGGTAGGCGTATCCCAGGTTGGCGAACAGGTAGCTGGACGCCGGGCCGGATGCCATGGTGATGTCGCGGGTGAGATCGCGCCAGATCGGGATCGCATGGGCGAAATCGCGGCGCTCGGCGTAGGCGATCGCCAGGCCGTTGCGCGCGTTGACGTGCGTGCCGTCGATGCGCAGCGCGGCCTCGTAGGCGGCGATCGCTTCGTCGTAGCGGCGCGCGAGGTACAGGTTGCGGCCGCGCAGATAGTTGTCGTTCGCCGCCGAAAACGCGGACGGTCCCGCGTCCGGCTGCCAGGGCGGACTGCTGCAGGCAAGCAGCAGCGCACCGCTGCACAACAGCGGCAGGGTATAAAACCGGATACGCGTGCGCATGACAATCTCCATTGAATCAATTGGAACCGCTCAGTGTCGTACCGAACAGCTTGGTGATCTGGATGCCGGCGGGCCCCAGCAACACCATCAACAGGGTCGGGAAGATGCAGAAGATGAGGGGGAACAAAAGTTTCAGGCCGATCTTGGCGGCCGCCTCTTCCGCCACCATGCGGCGCTTGCTGCGCAGCGTTTCCGAATAGACGCGCAAGGCGTCGCCGATGCTGGTGCCGAAGCGCTCGGACTGGATCAGCATCGCGACCAGCGAATCGATGTCGTCCAGTCCGATGCGCAGCGCAAAATTGCGCAATGCCTTTTCCTTGCTGAAGCCGGCGCGCATCTCCATCAGCACGATCTGCAATTCCTGGCCCAGCGTCACGCTCTTGAAGTGGATCTCGGCGGCGACCTTGACCAGCGCGCGCTCGAGGCTCAGGCCGGCCTCCACGCACACCGTGAGCAGATCGAGCGCGTCCGGAATGTTTTCGAAGATGTCGCGCTTGCGGCGCGTGATGACGCGCTCGAGGATCACATTCGGCAGATAGTAGCCGCACGTTGCCGCCAGCAGCAGCAGGAACAACGTCCCGATATTCGCGATCGTGGCGGGCACGAACGCCAGCACGATGCCGGCCAGCGCGGGCAGGCCCAGCGCCAGCAGCGTCTTGGAGGCGAAGTACAACGTCGGCGCCGCCGGATTGCGCCAGCCGGCATTCATGAAACGGGTACGCAGCGCCGACTTTTCCCAGCCTTCGTCCGGCACCGACAATTTGGTCAGCGGCTTGACGGCGCGCGCGACACGGTCGACCCAGCCGCTGCGCTCGGCCTGGCCATCTTCCGCGCGGCCCATGAAGCTCGCCAGGCGGGCACGCAGCGCGGCGGGCGCGAACAGCACCGCCGCGAGCCAGGCAAGGCCGCAAACGACCGCGAAGACGATCAACAGGAACAGCAGCTGTGCGCGAGTCATCGATGTCTCCTCAGATACGGATACGGATCACCTTCTTCAGCCAGATCACGCCGATGATGATCATCACCAGCGCGGTCCAGAGCAGCTTGACGCCCATCGGATCGCTCCACAACACCATGACGTAGGTGGGATTCACCAGCAGCAGCATGGCGCCCACGGCGAACGGCAGCAGTCCGAGGATCCAGGCCGACATGCGCCCTTCGGCCGACAACACGCGGACCTGCGCCGCCAGCCGCAGGCGGCCGCGGATGATGTAGCCGATGTTGCTGAGAATCTCGGCCAGGTTGCCGCCCGTCTCGCGCTGGATCAGTATGGCGATGACGAGGTAGCGCAGGTCGGTCAGCGGAATGCGCGCCGCCATGTTGTGCAGCGCTTCGCTCAGCGGCACGCCGTAGTTGATTTCCTCGCGCGCGATGCGGAACTCGCCGCTGAGCGGTTCCGGCAATTCGTTGCCGACGATTTGCAGCACGTTCGAAAACGAATGGCCGGCACGCAGCGCGCGCGCGATGAAGTCGGCCGCATCCGGCAACTGCTCTTCGATGCGCACGAGGCGGCGCGTGCGGGCGCGGCGCACCAGCAGTAGCGGCACGTGGGCGCACAACAGGACGACCCCAACGCGCGCCGGCAGCGGCAGCGGCCACTGCATCACCACGTACACGGCCAGCAAGACGACCCCGCCGGAGCACAGCAGGAATCGTTCGACCGACCAGGCGATCCCGGACTGCACGAGCAACCGGTCGAGGCGATGCGCAAGGCGCCAGCGTTGCAGCAGGCGGTCGGTCAGCTCGTGGCGGCCGAAGCGGCGCAGCTTGAGGATCGAGATGCGTTCGGCACCGCGCCCCTGGTTCCCCGACATCAGCTGCAGCCGGCGCGCGATCCGCTGCGCGCTGGCGCCGTGCGTGCCCACACACCATAGATAGATGCCCTCGATGGCGAGGATGACGGCGGCGAACAGGAAGACGATGAATCCATAGAAAAGGATATCCATGCGTGGCTCCGCGGTTTGCTCAGGTGAACACGCGGTCGGGGTCGAAGGTGTCCTCCGGCACGGCCGCGCCGAACATGCGCAGGCGGTCGACGAAGCGCGGCCGCACGCCCGTCGCGCAGAAATGGCCCTGCACCTTGCCGTCGGCGTCGATGCCCGTCTGCTCGAAACGGAAGATCTCCTGCATCGAAATGATCTCGCCTTCCATGCCCGTGATCTCCTGCATGCTGACGA
>DATMTG010000397.1:0-3245 GCA_035565075.1 Stenotrophobium sp. | reverse complement strand
CAGCCGAATCCCGAAGCCTCGCCCGAGTCCGAGATGGAAGCGCTGCTGGCGCAGCTGGCCGACGCCGAGGGTCGTGTCGCAACTGCGCGCGATGCGCAGCTGCGAGCCGCCGCGGAAGCGGAAAACACCCGCCGCCGGCTCGAGCGCGAGGCCGCCAACACCCTGAAGTACGCCGCGGAAAAACTGCTGGGCGACCTGCTGGCGATCGCCGACAGCCTCGAGCTCGGCATCAAGGCCGCCGACAGTCCGGGGGCCCAGGTCCAGGCCCTGTCCGAGGGCATGCACCTGACGCACCGCCAGCTCATGGCGTTCTTCGAAAAGAACGGGGTCAAGCAACTGAACCCGGCGGGCGAGCCGTTCAACCCGGACGCGCACCAGGCCATGACCATGATGGAGTCCGCCGAGGTTGCGCCCAACCACATCGTCTCGGTGATGCAGAAAGGCTACAAGCTGCACGATCGCCTGCTGCGTCCGGCGATGGTGGTGGTCGCCAAGCCGCCGGCGCAATCGCAGTAAAACTCTTGAATCGCCGGCACACGGCCCCACATCTCGGATAACACCAAGCAACAGGATTTTTGGAGCAGACACATGGCAAAGATTATCGGTATCGACCTCGGCACGACCAACAGCTGCGTCGCCATCATGGAAGGCAGCAACGTCAAGGTGATCGAGAACGCGGAAGGCGAGCGCACCACGCCCTCCATCGTCGCCTACACGGACGATGGCCAGGTCATCGTCGGCCGCTCGGCCAAGCGCCAGGCCGTGACCAATCCGCACAACACCATCTTTGCGGTCAAGCGCCTGATCGGCCGCCGCTTCGATGACAGCGTCGTGCAGAAGGACATCGGCATGGTGCCGTACAAGATCATCAAGGCCGGCAACGGCGACGCCTGGGTCGAGGCCAAGGGCAAGAAAATGTCGGCGCCGGAAATCTCCGCGCAGATCCTGCTCAAGATGAAGAAAACCGCCGAAGACTATCTCGGCGAGAAAGTCACCGAGGCCGTAATCACGGTGCCGGCGTATTTCAACGACAGCCAGCGCCAGGCGACCAAGGACGCCGGCAAGATCGCCGGACTCGACGTCAAGCGCATCATCAACGAACCGACCGCCGCGGCGCTCGCGTTCGGCATGGACAAGGTCAAGGGCGACCGCAAGATTGCGGTCTATGACCTGGGCGGCGGTACTTTTGACGTCTCGATCATCGAGATCGCCGAAGTCGACGGCGAGCACCAGTTCGAAGTGCTGGCCACCAATGGCGACACCTTCCTCGGCGGCGAGGACTTCGACATGCGCGTCATCGATTACATCGCCACCGAATTCCAGAAGGAATCCGGCATCGACCTGAAGAAGGATGCGCTGGCGCTGCAGCGCCTGAAGGAAGCTGCGGAAAAAGCCAAGATCGAGCTGTCGTCGACCACACAGACCGAAATCAACCTGCCGTACGTGACGGCTGACGCCAGCGGCCCCAAGCATCTCAACATGAAGCTGACCCGCGCCAAGCTTGAAGCGCTGGTCGACGACCTGATCGACAAGACGCTTGAGCCGTGCCGCGTCGCGCTCAAGGATGCCGGCCTCAAGGCGGGCGATATCCAGGAAGTCATCCTCGTCGGTGGCCAGACGCGCATGCCCAAGGTGCAGGACGTGGTCAAGAACCTGTTTGGCCGCGAGCCGCGTCGTGACGTCAATCCTGACGAAGCGGTCGCCGTGGGCGCTGCGGTGCAGGGTGCGGTGCTGACCGGCGACGTCAAGGACGTGTTGCTGCTCGACGTCACACCGCTGTCGCTGGGCATCGAGACCCTCGGCGGCAAGATGACCAAGCTGATCGAGAAGAACACCACGATCCCGACCCGCAAGTCCGAGACCTTCACCACCGCCGAGGACAACCAGGGCGCGGTGACGGTGCACGTGCTGCAGGGCGAGCGCGAAGTCGCATCGGCCAATAAGTCGCTGGGCAAGTTCGACCTGCAGGACATCCCGCCGGCGCCGCGCGGCGTGCCGCAGGTCGAGGTGACGTTCGACATCGACGCCAACGGCATTCTCAACGTCTCGGCCAAGGACAAGGCGACCGGCAAGCAGCAGTCGATCGTGGTCAAGGCCAACTCCGGCCTGTCCGACGAAGAGATCAAGAAGATGATCAAGGACGCCGAGCTCAACGCCGAGGAAGACAAGAAGTTCAACGAACTGATCACGGCCCGCAACCAGGCCGACCAGATGATCCACGGCACCGAGAAGGCGCTGAAGGACCTTGGCGCGGACGTGCAGGACGACGAGAAGAAGGCGATTGAAGACGCCATCTCAAGCCTGCGTGAAGCGGTCAAGGCCAACGCTGACAAGGACGACATCACCGCCAAGACCGAAGCGCTGGCACAGGCATCGGCCAAGCTGATGGAGCGGGTCTACGCCAAGGCGGGTGCCGCTGCCGGTGGCGATGCGGCTGGCACCGGGCAGGCGGCCGGTGACGGCAAGGATGGCGACGTCGTCGATGCCGAGTTCACCGAGGTCAAGGACAACAAGGCTTAATCGGAATGTTGTAGGCATGAAGTGCAAGCGCCCGGATACCCAGTATCTGGGCGCTTGCCGTTTGCGGGAGGCGAAACGTGGGTAAGGGGCGGCTGGAGGCATTCAGTGACGGCGTGATTGCCATCATCATCACCATCATGGTGCTGGAGATGCGGGTTCCGCACGGCTCGGACTTTGCGGCACTTGCGGGCTTGTTACCGGTGTTTCTGAGCTATGTGCTGAGCTTCGTCTATGTCGGCATCTACTGGAACAATCACCACCACATGCTGCATGCTGCGAAGCACGTTGACGGTCGCGTGCTGTGGGCCAATCTGCATTTACTGTTCTGGCTATCCCTGTTCCCGTTTGTAACGGGCTGGATGGGTGAAAACCATTTCGCGGCCGTGCCTACAGCGATCTACGGTGTGGTGTTGCTGATTGCAGCGATTGCATACTATCTGTTGCAACGTACGCTGGTGGCCTGCAATGGCGGAGCCAATGCCACCTTAGCCAAGGCACTCGGCAACAACTTCGCCGGAAAGATTTCGCCGGTGCTGTATGCCACTGCAATTCCCCTGGCATTTTTCAATCAATGGATATCGGACGCAATTTACGTCCTGGTCGCTGCGATCTGGTTTATTCCGGATCGCCGTATCGAACGGATTATTTCTGAATGAGCAAGCGTGACTATTACGAAGTCCTGAGCGTGACCCGCGAAGCCGGCGAGGAGGAACTCAAGAAGGCCT
>DATMTG010000396.1:0-6323 GCA_035565075.1 Stenotrophobium sp. | reverse complement strand
CGACCGCGCCAATCAATTTGACGCCCGACAATCGTGCTTGGGCCACCGCGCCAATCTTCACACCCGATGGCCACGCGCTGATCTACAAGGCGATGAAGCGTCCAGGCTATGAGGCCGACCGTTTCGGCTTGATGATCCGGCAGCTCGATACCGGCACGGTGCGCGAGATCGCGCCCCAGTGGGACCGCAGTGTCGACGGCATGGCCCTGTCGGCAGACGGCCGCACGGTTTACTGCACGGCCGACGATCTCGGCCAGCACGCGCTGTTTGCCGTGGATGTGGCCACCGGCACGGTGACGCCGCTGCTGCAACAGGGCACGGTATCGGGTTTCAGCGTCGGCGCCGACGCGATCTATTGCACATTCAATTCCCTCGACGGCCCCGACCAGCTGTATCGCGTCGACACCCCCGGCGGCAAGACCACGCAACTGACGCATCACAACCGCGAGCGGATGGCACGGATCGGACTCGGCGAGCATGAACAGTTCAGCTTTCCGGGCTGGCACGACCAGACCGTGCACGGTTACGTGGTCAAACCCTGGAACTATCAGACAGGTAAAAAATATCCGGTGGCCTTCATCATCCACGGCGGGCCGCAGGGCAGCATGGGCAACGACTGGCACTATCGCTGGAACCCGCAGGTCTACGCGGGCTGGGGCTACGCCGTGGTGTTCATCGATTTCCACGGCTCCACCGGCTACGGCCAGGCGTTCACCGACTCGATCTCAGGCGACTGGGGCGGCAAGCCGCTGGTCGATCTACAGCGCGGCTGGCAATACGCGTTACAGCATTACGATTTTCTCGACGGCAGCCGCGCCGCCGCGCTGGGCGCATCGTACGGCGGTTACATGATCAACTGGATCGCGGGGAACTGGCAGGGTGCGTTCAAGTGTCTGGTCAATCAAGCCGGCGTGTTCGACAACCGCATGATGTACTACGCCACCGATGAACTCTGGTTCGACGAGTGGGAACACGGCGGCACCCATTACGAGCAGCCGCGGAACTACGAGAAATTCAACCCGGTGAATCACGTGTCGCAGTGGCGCGAACCGATGCTGGTGATCCACGGCGCACAGGATTTCCGCATCCCGATTGAGCAGGGCTTGGCGACGTTTACCGCCTTGCAGCGGCGCGGCATCCCCAGCCAGCTGCTGACTTTCGCCGACGAGAACCACTGGGTGCAGAAGCCACACAACAGCGTCCAGTGGCACGACACCGTGCGCGAATGGCTAGAGCGCTGGACCGCGACCGATGAACCCTGATCTAGCTACCGCGCCCGAATTGCCGGGCCCGGTTCAGGCCGCCGCCAGCATCGCGCGCGAGGCTTCCAGCTCGTCCTCGATGCCCATCACTTCGATGACATCGACTTCCGGCGTGATGCCCAGGCGCGAAAACGCCGGCACTGCGGCGCGGTCCGTCCGGGCCAGCGGATGATCGCTACCGAGGACGCTCTGCAGGACCGCGACCGTGATGATGTCGCCGTAATCTCCGGGGCCCTCGTGATTTCGTCCCAGATTGAACGCATGTTCCGGGACCCTGGCGATTTCTTCCGGGAACTGCCAGGCCGAGAGCACCAGGCTGCCGATGCGCGGATGCAGGGCCTCGACCACGCGGTCGATCGCCTGCGCATCGCAGCTCACCTCGGGCAGCTTGTCGGCGATGCGCAGGATCGGCAGCACGCCGATTTCATGCACCAGGCCCGCGAGCATCGCCATTTCCGGTTGGAGCCTAGTGCAGTGGGCCGACAGCACGTGGGCAATGGCCGCCACATCCTGGCTATGCGCCCAGGCCTTGCGGAGGCGCTGGTCGATCATTCTGGAACCGGCGCGGAAGACCTGTTCCATCGCCAGGCCCACCGCGATATTGACCGTCAGCCGGATCCCGAGGCGGGCGATGGCGACCTGCAGGTTGTCGACCGTGCGCGTGGTTTTCTGCGCCGCGCTGTTGGCGATGCGGATCAACTGCACGACGGTGGCGGGGTCCTTGGCAATTTCAGATGCCAGTTCGGCCGCACTGACATTTTCATCTCGCCCCAGTTCCTGAATCCGCAAGGCGATTTCCGGCAGGGTCGGCAACGTCAGGGTGTTGCGCGCAATCGCGTCCTGCACGGTCTGCATCAACTGATCTTCGACCTGTGTCATCGCTGCACCCATCGTCTCGCCCCGGCAAAATGTCTTGAGAGCATTCTCCGGTATTAGCGGCACGACCGATCTGTTTTCAGAGGCCCGTCATCGACCGATCCGCACCCTTTGTCGGTGCGCCGGTCCGGGACGTCTCAATTCTCCTCGGCGGGTGCGGTGCCGCTTTTGCTGCGAACGCGCACCCGTCCGCCGCCCAGCGGCAGGATCTGGCGCACATGCAGTACCCGTTCGGTGTCGCGCTCTTCCTGCAGGTCGATCAGGCGCCCCTTCAGCAGGTCGACCACGGTGACGACACCGACGATATGGGTCGGATCCGCTCGATCGACCACCGGGAACCGCGTCGCATGCCGGTCGGCCATCTGGTACGACAATTCGCGCAGGGTCTGGTCGGGATAGGCCACGATCGGCGCCCGGTTCATGATCGAGCCGACCGTGGCATCGGCTGCGGTGTTCTCCGACAGTGCGGCATCGAGCATGTCGCGTCGCGTCGTCAGTCCGCACAGCCTGCCCTGCCCATCGAGTACCGGGTAGAGCCGCTGGCGATGACGCAGGTTGCGGTTGGTGCGATCGCCCTTGATGAACGGGCGCGCCACTTCGGACAGCAGCGCATCGGCACGGAAACTGATGAAGTCGGTGCGCATGACTTCGCGCACGAACAGGATTTCCAGAGGGTCCACCGAATACTCGCGTGTCAGGTGGAAACCCTTGCGCGCGACTTTTTCGGTCAACACCGAGCGCTTGAGGATCAGCACCGACAGGCCATAGGCGGTGGATGCGGCAATCGCCAGCGGCATGATCGCCGACCATTCGTGGGTCAGCTCCAGTGCGAAGATGACGCCGGTAAACGGTGAGCGCATGACCCCGCCGACCACCGAGGCCAGCCCCATCAGCGCCCAGAAGCCCGGCGCCACATGCGGGAACACCATCGCTTCCAACGCCCCGAGCGAACCGCCGATCATGAATACCGGCGCCAGCACGCCGCCGGAAGTACCCGAGCCCAGCGACAGCGACCAGATCAAGGTCTTGACCACGAGGATGCCGACGATCAGCGACATCGTCGCGTGACCTTGGAGCAGATCGCGGATCACGTCGTAGCCGACGCCCAGGGCGCGCGGCTCGAACAGGCCGCCGATTCCGATGATCAGGCCGCCGATGGCCGGCCACCACATCCAGTGGATCGGCAGCTTCTTGAAGGTATCCTCGGCGAAATACACCAGCTCGGTGGCACCAACGGCCAGCAGACCGCCGCCCAGCCCGGCGAGAACGCAAAAACCGGCGATCTCGAAATTGATCGACAGGTCCGGATCGGGAACCGGAAAAATCGCGGCAGTACCGACCAGCAGGCCGCGCACCAGTGTCGCCATCAGTACGGCGGTGGCCACCGGCAGATAACTGCGCGGCTTCCATTCAAACAGCAGCAGCTCGACCGCCAGCAGGATCGACGCCAGCGGCGCGTTGAAGGTTGCGGCCATGCCGCCGGCGGCACCGGCCACCAGCAGCGCCTTGCGCTCGTCGGCGGTGAGCTTGAGCAGTTGCGACAGCAGCGAGCCGAACGCGCCGCCGGTCATGATGATCGGACCCTCGGCGCCGAACGGGCCGCCGGTGCCGATGGTGACGGCCGCCGAGATCGGCTTGAGCACGGCCACGCGCGGCTGGATCTTGCTGCCCTTGCGCAGGATCGCGTCGATCGCCTCGGGCATGCCGTGGCCGCGTATCTGCTCGGAACCATAGCGCGCCATGACGCCGACGATCACGCCACCGACCACCGGCGCCAAAAGGATCAGCAGCCAGTGATGCGCCACTCCGCCCGGCGCCACCAGATGCGTCGACCAGCGCTGGTAAAACACCGCGTTGGTGATGATGCCGATCAGGTCCTGCAGCAGGATCGCCAGGAACGCACTGACGATGCCGACGACGACCGACAACCCGATGATCAGCAGGACGCGTGGGCCCATCGAGAAATCGCCCAGATGCCTGGGCATTTGCGGGATGGACGGAGATGAGCTGGCCAAAAGTGATAATCCGGGCGAAACCTCGATTGCGTGAAATTATCACAAGCCCGCAGGAACTTCAGGTCGGCCTACGGTCCGGGCGGTGCTGATCCTTCAGACTGTCGGGCGCAAACAGGTACTACGCGCACATCACGACTCGGCGGTTGCATCCATCGCCAGCACTGCGCAGCGGGCTGTAGCAGCGTCGCTTCAGGCGGCCTGCCGGAGCGGCACTGCCGGCTCGGCATGCTCGCGGTGCCGCAGCACCCGCCCCAGGGACTCGCGCCCGAACAAGGCCGTGTAGCGGCCGTCTTCCCAGGCGATGCGGCCGTTGATCAGGGTGCGGGCCACCACGCCGTCCGGGCGATTGACCAGTTGATGATGCTCGAACGCATCGCGATAGATGTACTGGATGCAGGCCTCGGGCTCGTAGCGCCGCAGCGCTTCGGGATCGACCTGGACCAGGTCGGCCCGCGCGCCGACGCGGATCGTGCCGGCGTCGATGGCAAAAAACTCCGCCGGCTCCTGCGTCAGGCGATGCACCGCCAGCGCGACCTTGTCGAGGCCGTCCTCCTGCGCGAACTTGAGCGTGCGCAGGTTGCCGTCGTAGAACGCCATGTTGGTGAGGTGCGCGCCGCTGTCGTTGAAACCGGGCAGCAGCAGCGGATCGAACAGCAGCCGCTTGGTCAGTTCCGGGTCGCGGTTGGCGGTCACGGTCCACCAGCGCAGGTCGGTGTCGTAGGTGCGCAGCAGGTGCAGGAAAAATTCGCAGTCGTTGGCGATGGGTTTTGCGAACGAGGCGAATGCCCGCCGCTCCGCTTCGCTGCGCGCGACGGACACGATGGGCGATGCGCCGGGTTTGCCGCCACCGTCCTGTTCGCCGGACTGCCACTGCCGCAATCGCGCAAAAACCGACTGCAGGGTTTCGCCGTTCCAGTCGGCCACCGGGCAGCGCTCGACGGTCATGTCGCGCAGGTCGCGGGTCAGCACGTTGTCATCCAGGCGCAGCCAGCGCTTGAGGCGCGCCAGGTTGAAGCCGCGCTTGCCGCGCGTCCACATGCGGCGGAAATCGGCGACGTAGGCCGGGTCGTCGAGAATGGCGCGGCGGCCGGCACGGTCGTCCAGTTCGCATTCGTTGAGCCGGCGCAGTTCCGGCACTTCCTCGGCGATCGGCGTGATCACGCCATCGCTCCAGATCTTGAACGGCGCCGACAGAGCCTGCAGCCTGAACATGCCGCGCAGCAGGCGTGAATTAAGCAGGCGCGACATCAGCAGGCCCAGCTTGAGCAGCGAGCGGTTGGTGCTGACGTCGATCGCCGCGACCGCGGTGGTCTTGAGCGGACGGCCGTAGAGCCGCCCCGAAGTCAGCAGAAAATTGCGGAACACCGCGAGCTTGTCGTCCTTGGGCGGCGTCGCCTGCCAGACGCGGCCCCAGCGGCGCACGATCGCGGTCAGGCGCTTGAGCTCGTGAAACGGCGCGAACTGCGTCGGAATCTGCCGGTGCGTATTGGGGCGGTTGGCGAGATAGTGGAACGGCAGGCCATCGGTCGAGAACCCGACATAGCCTTCGCGCATGCCCTGCTCGACGCGCTGCTCCATCTCCTGCAACTCGGCTTCGGTCGGCTCGCGCGTCACCGAATCCTGCAGGCCCATGACCTCGATGCGCAGCATCGAGTGCGGGATCATCGGCACGATGTTCGGACCCAGCGGCAACCGTGAAAAGTGCGCGAGGTAATCCGCGGAGTTGTTCCAGCTCACCTTGTCGGCGACCTTGCGCAGCACGGATTTGGGCACGTTTTCGACGCGTGCGAAGCAATCGACGATGGGATCGTCGCCGTTGCGCCGCTGCGCGCCGTAGGCGATGCCGAGACTGCAATTGGCCACGACCACCGTCGTGGTGCCGTGGCGCACCGCCTCGGGCAGGCCCGGGTCCAGTTCCACCTCAAGATCGAAATGCGTGTGGATGTCGAGCAGGCCCGGCAGCAGCCACTGGCCGCTCGCGTCGATCACACGGGCCGCCCTGGCCACCGGCAGCTCCCGGTCGAGTGCGGCGATCCGGCCTTTGGCGATGGCGATGTCCTGCGACACCGGCGCAGCGCCGCTGCCATCGAATACCAGTGCGTTCTTGATCAGGATTTCCCAGGTGGGGGCACGATCGTCCATGAGTTGCTCCTCTGCGAACCGTTGAGAC
>DATMTG010000395.1:0-8650 GCA_035565075.1 Stenotrophobium sp. | reverse complement strand
CTGCAGCAGATGGTTCTGCAGATCGTCGCCGACCTGCGACAGGTCGCCGGGGCCGCCCAGCGTTTTCACCTGCGTCATCTTCAGGTCGTGGTAGCCGCAGGGATTGATGCGGCTGAACGGCTCGAGGTCCATGTCCACGTTCAGCGCCAGTCCGTGGTAGGTGCGGCCGTTGCGCACGCGCAGGCCGAGCGAGGCGATTTTTGCGTCATCGACGTAGACGCCGGGCGCTTCGCGCTTCGATCGCGCCCGGATGGCGTAGCCGGCCAGCGTCGCAATCAGCGCATCTTCCAGCCGCGTGACCAGCGAGCGGATGCCATACCCCAGCCGCTGCAGATCGAGCAGCACGTAGGCCACCAGCTGGCCGGGGCCGTGATAGGTGACCTGGCCGCCGCGATCGGATTGCACGACCGGGATATCGCCGGGCATCAGCAGGTGCTCCGGCTTGCCGGCCTGCCCCTGGGTGAAGACCGGCGGATGCTGCAACAGCCAGATCTCGTCGACGGATTCCGCGTCGCGCGCCAGCGTGTAGCTGCGCATCGCGGCGTAGGTCTGCTCGTATGGCACCAGGCCGAGATGTCTGAACGCGGGTCCTTGCATGCTCGCAGTGTAAGGGAAACCGCGCTCAGGCCGGGTCGCCGCGACTGGCGCAAGGACGGGCACGGGAACCGTCCTTGCGCCAGCACCTCTGGCGCGCGACGCCGGATCGCGACGCGCGTCCGGGCGGCTTACCTGGAAATCATCATCTGCACGGAATCGCTCAGGCGCTGCCACAGGCTGCCCTGCGGAATCGCCTTGAGCGCCACCAGCGGCTCGGTGCGGATGACCTTGCCGTCGAGCGTGATCGAGACCGTGCCGAGCTTCTGGCCCATCGCGATCGGCGCCACCGGCACCGTGGTGACCTGGGTGGTGTACTTGAGCTGGCTGCGCGAGCCCTGCGGCAGCGCCATGACCACGGCCGGCGTCACGCCGACCGGCAGCTGTTCCTCCGCGCCTTTCCACACGCGCACCGTGCTGACCGGCTGCTGCGGTCCGAACATCTGGTCGGTCTCGAAGAAGCGGAAGCCGTAGTTGAGCAGTTCGAGGCTATAGGATTCGCGGTTGGCCCAGGACTGCGCGCCCATCACCACCGAGATCAGGCGGCGGCCGTCGCGCAGCGCGGAGGCGACCAGGCAGTAACCGGCGGCCTGGGTGTGGCCGGTCTTGAGGCCGTCCACGGTCGGGTCTTTCCACAGCAGGCCATTGCGATTGTGCTGGGTGGCGACCTTGCCGTACTTGAAGTCCTTTTCGGAAAAAATCTTGTACAGCTGCGGAAAATTCTGGATCAACGCGCGCGTCAGCGTGGCAACGTCGCGCGCGGTGACGTAGTGCTCGGGGTTGGGCATGCCGCTGGCGTCGGCGAAGTGGCTGTGGTCCATGCCCAGCTTCTTGGCGTACTGGTTCATCATCTGCGCGAACAGGTCTTCGCTGCCGGCGATGTCCTCGGCCAGCGCCACCGCGGCGTCGTTGCCCGAGTCGATGATGATGCCGCGCAGCAGGTCGCTGATGGTCACGCGCGTACCGACCTCGAGGAACATGCGCGACTCGCTGGAGTCGATGCCCTGCATCCAGGCCTTCTTGCTGACCAGCGCGGTGTCGGTAAGCTTGAGCTGGCCTTTCTTGATCTGGTCGAAGGCGATGTAGATGGTCAGCAGCTTGGTGATGCTGGCCGGTTGCACGCGCTCGTCGGGATTCATGCTGGCGATGATTTCGCCGCTCTGGTAATCCATCAGCACGTAGCTGTGGGCGTCGAGCGTCGGCGCAGTGGGGACCGGCATCGCGTTCGCGGAGACGGAAAAGACGGCCAGCAGTGACAGCAGTAGGAGTTTTTTCATAAGAGGTTT
This sequence comes from Stenotrophobium sp., assembly GCA_035565075.1. Taxonomy (GTDB): domain Bacteria; phylum Pseudomonadota; class Gammaproteobacteria; order Nevskiales; family Nevskiaceae; genus Stenotrophobium. The sequence continues at coordinate 6,770 of DATMTG010000395.1, read as the reverse complement.
CAAGTCGGAGGTGTAGCCTTGCGGCAATAGTCTATCGCAGTGCAGCAATCAAAAAATTTTCGGGGTGCTCAGTTGCCGACCCACAGCGATTTGAGGCCGAGCGCGGACAGCTGGGCGCTGATCGGGCCGGCGGCGTCGCGGTCGGCAAATGGCCCGACGATGACGTGGTGCAGCGGCGGGTCCTCGCCGTCGCGGGTACGGATCGAAACCGAGCTGACGCCCTGGCTTTGCAGTTGCTCCTGCAGGGCGGTGGCGTTCAATGGATCGAGGTAGGCGGCGACCTGGAGATAGCCGCCGCTGATCAGCGTGCGCGGATCGGGATCCGTGGCCTTGCCGGGCTTTGCGGCAACGGGTGTCGCCGACATCGACGCGGTGGCAACGGCGGGAGCGGCCGGCTCGACCACAGGTTGATCCTCGACCGGCACGATGGCATCGATCTGCACATGCGCAGTGCCCTTGGCGAGCATGCCGAGTTTGGCCGCCGCGGCATACGACAGATCGATGATGCGGCTGCTGTGGAACGGACCGCGGTCGTTGACCTTGACGATCACGGCCTTGCCGTTGTCGAGATCGGTGACGCGCACAAAGGTCGGCAAGGGCAGCCGTTTGTGAGCGGCGGTCATCGCGAACATGTCGTAGCGCTCGCCGCTGGCGGTTTTGTGGCCGTGGAATTTCTTGCCGTACCACGAGGCGTAGCCGCGCTGGTGAAACCCGTGGGCGTCATCGAGGACCTCATAGGTTTTGCCGAGCACCTGGTAGGTCTGTGGATTGCCGCTGGCGCTTCTGGGCAAGGGCACCGGCACCGCGTCCGGCGTGTCGGCGACATTCGCGGGAATTTCATTGCGGCTGGGCGCGACGTCCTGCGCCATCGAGTAGCGCGACGCGTTGCTGCCGTTCGAGCCGGCCGATTCGACGCGGACGCCCGGCTCACCCGAGGATCGCGTCGGCAGGTTGCCGCAGGCGGCAAGTCCGGCGCTCAGGCTCAGCAGCAGCAGCGTGCGGGCGGGGAACCGGATCAATGCGCTTGCGCCTCCTGTTGTTGTTCGATGCGCTGCGCCAGTTGTGTGACCGCCATGGCGTAGAAGATTCTCGGGTTGTAGGTCATGACCGTATAGAAATTGTGCAGGCCCAGCCAGTATTGCGTGCCGGTGTCGGTTGGCAGTTCGATGAGCCCGACGCGCGTGCCGGCCGGCAGCGCTACATCGCTGACAACGCCTGCGGCCGCAAGTTCAGCGACGCTGTACTCGGTGACGTGCCCGTTCCTGTGGATTTTCGACGACAGCTTGCCGGTCAGGTGGGCCCGGACCGCCAGCGGTTCGCCGCGCCGCCAGCTTTGCTGCGGACGGAAATTGACGAAGTAGTTGGCGATCGAGCCGATCGCGTCGGGCAGGCTCCAGAGATCGCGGTGGCCGTCGCCATCGAAGTCCAGCGCCAGGCGGCGATAATTGCTGGGCATGAACTGCGCGTCGCCCATGGCGCCGGCGTAGGAGCCGCGCAGGCTCAGCGGGTCAAAGCCGAAGTCGCGGCAGAACACGAAATACTGCGTCAGTTCATCGAAGAAAAACGCCGAGCGGGTCGGGTGATCGAAGCCCTGTGTCGCCAGCGAGTCGAGCACGCGGATGTTGCCTGTGATGCGGCCGTAGCGCGTCTCGACGCCGAGAATGGCGGCGATCACCTGCGGCGGCACGCCGAAACGGTCCTCCGCGCGCGCAAAGCTGTCGGCGTACTGGCGAATGACCGCGACACCGCCCTGGATGCGGGCGTCGTCCAGGCGCCGCGAATACTGCGTCCAGTTTTCGGTGCGCTCCGGCGCTTTCTGCTCCTGCGTCACCAGTTGTGGCAGCGGCCGGGCATCGTGCAGCGCCTGCGCCACGTCCGCCAGCTGGGCGGCGTCGAAGCCGTAGTCGCTACCCAGCGTCTGCAGCAGCCGTGCGGCCTGCGGACGCGTGCTGAAATCGGCCCGGGCGGCCAGCGGCAGGAGCAGCAGGAGCAGGGCGATTTTTTTCATCAGCTGGATAGAAGTTTCCGGTGGGTCTGTATCGACATCAGCATGCCGAAACAGATCAGTAGATTTACTACGGCGCTACCACCGTAACTGATCAGTGGCAACGGCACCCCGACCACCGGCATCAGGCCGATGACCATGCCGGTGTTGATGAAGATGTAGATGAAGAAGGTCAGCGACAGGCTGGCGCCGAGCAGGCGCTGGAAAGTGTCCTGCGCGCGCGTCGAGATGTAGAGGCCGCGCCCGACGATCGCCAGGTACAGCGCCAGCAGCATCAGGATGCCGAGCAGGCCGAATTCCTCCGAATAGACCGCGAAGATGAAATCGGTGTGCGCTTCCGGCAGGAACTCGAGTTTCGCCTGGGTGCCGTGCAGCCAGCCCTTGCCGAACAATCCGCCGCTGCCGATGGCGATTTTCGACTGCGTGATGTGATAGCCGGCGCCCAGCGGATCGCGTTCGGGATTGAGGAAGATCATGATGCGGTCGCGCTGGTAATCGTGCAGCCGGCTCCACAGCACCGGTGCGGCGGCGGCCGCGGCGATCAGTGCGCCGAAGATCCAGCGCCAGCCGAAGCCGGCGAAGAACAGGGCGAAGCCGCCGGCGGCGACGATCAGCAGCGCCGTTCCCAGGTCGGGCTGTACCGCGATCAGGGCGGTGGGAATGCCGATCAGCGCCAGCGTGATGGCGATCGTGATCAGCCGCGGCGGCAGGCGCCGCCGGTGCAGGAACGCGGCGACGGTCATCGGCATCGCCAGTTTCATGATTTCCGAAGGCTGGAAGCGCACCACGCCCAGGTCGAGCCAGCGCTGCGCGCCCTTGGCGGTCGAACCCAGCGCCAGCGTCAGCGCCAGCAGAAGCAGCGTGAAGGCGTACAGCCACGGCGCGACCGTGCGATACCATTCGGGCGGCGCCTGCGCGACCAGGATCATCAGCCCGAGCCCCAGCACCATGCGTTCGGCCTGGTTGATGACCATCGGCAGCGATTGTCCGGAGGCCGAGTACAGCACCATCAGGCCGATGCAGCAGACCACCACCAGCAAGGTCAGCAGCCACAGGTCGATGTGCCAGCGGTCGAGAAGATCGGACAGCCGGGGTTCACGTGCAGGGCCGCGATAAAACGTGTTCATGGGCGCACCGTGCTGGGTGGGGTCGGGGCCGGCACGTCCGGGAACGGCTCGTCGTGCTCGTCTTCATCCTCTTGCTCCTCGGTGTTGTCCGGAGCGCGGGTCTGTTCCGCCGGTGCCGCGGCCTTGTTCTTTTCAGCCGGGTCCTGGTAGGTGACCTTGCCCAGCAGGTACATGTCCATGACCTTGCGCACGATGATGCCGGCGATCGAGCCGTGGGAGCCGTGCTCGGCGACGGCGGCGACGGCGATGCGCGGATTGTCGGCTGGCGCAAAGGCGATGAACAGCGCCTGGTCGCGCAACCGGTACGGCGTGTCGGCGATCGAGCGGTTCTTGAACGCCGGGTTGAGCCCGGCGACCTGCGCGGTGCCGGTCTTGGCGGCAATCATGTATGGCGCGGTCTTGCCCATGGCGTAACCGGTGCCGTGCGGCGTGCTGGTGACGTTGACCATTGCCTGGATGACGGTATCCCAGGCTTGCGGGTTCTGCATGACGATCGGCGGCAACGCCTGCGGCTCCACCAGGGTCAAATCCTTGCTGCCAGGGGCCTGGATCGCATGCAGGATATGCGGCTTGAAGCCGAGGCCGCGCATGGCGATGCGCGCCGTCATCTGCGCCAGCTGTATCGGCGTGACCTGGACGTAGCCCTGGCCGATGGCGGTGTTCAGGGTTTCGCCCGGATACCAGCCCTGGTGGTAGGTGCGTTGCTTCCATTCCCGCGAGGGGTAGAGCCCGGCCTTTTCCTGCGGCAGGTCGACGCCGGTGAGATGGCCGAGGCCGAACTGCGTCATCGATTCATGCATGCGGTCGATGCCCAGCAGCAGCGACAGCTTGTAGAAGAACACATCGCAGGATTGCGTGATGGCGTCGGGCAGGCTGATCAGGCCATGGCCGCTGTGCTTCCAGCAGTGGTACTGGTGGGTGGAGTTCGGCAGGGTCATTTCGCCGGGGCAGAACTCGCGGTGATCGGGTTTGACCACGCCGTATTCCAGCCCGGTCAGCGCCATCGCCGGCTTGACGGTCGAGCCCGGCGGATACAGGCCCTGCAGTGCGCGGTTGAACAGCGGCCGGTCGGGGTCTTCGTTGAGCGAGGTGTAGGTCTTGCTGTCGATGCCGTCGACGAACAGTTGCGGGTCGAATCCGGGCTTGCTCACCATGGCGATGATTTCGCCGTTGCGTGGGTCGATGGCGACCAGCGCGCCGTCGAAATCGCCCATCGCCTGCTCGGCTTCCTCCTGCACGCGCATGTCCAGCGTCAGGTACAGGTTGTCGCCGGGCTTGCCGCCGTCGTAGTCGAGTTCGCGAAGCGGGCGGCCGTAGGCGTTGGCCTCGATGATCTTGGAGCCGGGGGTGCCGCGCAGCAGGTCCTCGTGGCTTTTCTCGACGCCGGTCTTGCCGATCTGCGTCAGGCCCTGGTAGGCGTCCGGGTCGATTTTCTGCAACTCCTTCTCGTTGATGCCGCCGACGTAGCCGACCAGATGCGAGGTGGTCGCGCCGAAGGGATAGTTGCGGTTGAGGCCGGCGGTGACATCGACACCGTGAAAATCGTAACGGTTGATTTCGAAGCGCGCGACTTCCTCCATCGTCAGGTTGTTGCGCAGGGGCACGCCGCGGTAGCGCGGGCTCTTGCGCATGCGGTCGCGGAAGCGCTCGATGTCCTTGGGTGTGATGCTGACCAGCGGTTCGAGTTCCTGCAGCGTGGTCTTGAGGTTGGTGACCTGCTCGGGCGTGATCTCCAGCACGAATGACGGCTTGTTCTGCGCCAGCACGACGCCGTTGCGGTCGTAGATCAACCCGCGCACCGGCGGCACCGGCACCACGCGCATGCGGTTGTCGTCGGCGCGGGTGGTGTAGTAATCGTGCTGCAGGACCTGCAGGTTGAACAGCCGCACCAGCAGCATCGTCACCAGCGCGATGCAGAAGATGATGGCGAACAGGCAGCGCGAGATGAAGGTGTGCTTTTCGCCGGGCAGGTCCTTGATGGCGTCGCGCTTAGCCACAGGATTCAGTCTTCATCCTGGGTGCCGCGGGTGCGCAGCAGCTCCATCACGGCGTAGACCAGCGGCCAGAACAGGGTCGTCGACAGCAGCGGCATCCAGCGCAGCCAGATATCGCCGTTGTGCTGCGAGATGCCGTCGATCCAGAACATCAGGAAAATATAACCGAGCCACGCCGGCACCAGCGCCAGCGTCGATTGCCACAGCGGGAACAGGATGAAGATCGGCCGCAGCCGCGACACCACGTAGGCCAGCAGCACCAGCCCGAAGGCCTGCTGGCCGAGCACCTCGCCGAACAGGACGTCGGAGAACAGGCCGAAGCAGAACGAGCCGAGCAGCACCGGCACGCGCGGCTCGGTCAGCGCCCAGTAGGCAATGATCAACGGCAGCCACAATGGGCGGGCGGCCGCCAGCAGGTCCGGCAATTCCATCAACTGCAGGATCAGCGCCGCCGCCAGGCTCGCCAGGAAAACCAGTCGCAGCTTGCCGCCGCTAGGCCACATGCCGCGACCCGCGATGGCGTGGCGGACAGGTCCGCGCTTTCGGCGGAGACCCTGCCGAGCCTGCTGCGGTGACCGGGCGACTGCGCATCAATGGCTGCGCGCGGGTTTGTGCGCGGACGGGGTCTGCGGTTCCGCCGGCTTGCCCGGCCGGGGTTCCCGGGTCGGCATTTTTTCGCCCGGCGCCTTGGCCGCACCCGGGTCGATGGGCGTATCGACCGGTGCCGGCGGCACGGCCGGCTCGGTGTTCCAGACCAGCAGCGCCTGGGTGCCCTGGTCGAGTTTTGCGCTCGGGTAGGCGGCGGCTTCCATGAAGTCCGCGCCGGGCGCATGGTGGACGCTGTAGATCTTGCCGACCGGGTAGCCGGCCGGGAAACGTCCGCCCAGTGCCGACGATACCAGCAGGTCGCCCTTGCGGACGTCGGCGTTGTTGGGCAGGAACGGCAGCTTCAGGCCCTGGCCGTCGCCGAGACCGAGGGCGATGGTCTGGAGGCCGGTGCGGTTGATCTCCACCGGGATGCCGTGATCCGGATCGGTGATCAGCAGCGCCTGCGAGGTGTTGGGGGCGACGCGGATGACCTGGCCGAGGATGCCGTAGGCGTCGACCAGCGCCTGGCCGCGATAGACGCCGTCCTTGCTGCCGCGGTCGAGCGTGATCTGGTGGCGGTAGGGGTCCTGGGTGACGGCGATGATGCCGGCGATCAGCACCCGCTCCTGCAAGGTCTTGGACGAGGCCAGCAGTTCGCGGATGCGATGGGTCTCGGCCTCCAGCGCGTCGTACTTCGACAGCTTGGCCTCGAGGATGAACTGCTTGCGCAGCAGGTCCTGGTTTTCCTGCTCCAGCTGTCCGCGGGTCTTGAAACTGGCGACCGCGTGCAGGGCGTTGTCGGGCGTGGCTGCCAGCGTCAGCAGCGGCGACAGCACCCACGACAGCCCGGCGCGCAGCGGTTGCAGGTTGGCGGTGCTGTGGTCGGCGATCATGATCGCCAGCGCGCAGACCGCCAGCACGAAAGTCTTGAGGCCCAGGCCAGGGCCTCGCGGGAAATAGCGGCGGTGGGTGCTGACGGTGTTCAAATCAGTCGTAGATTTCAGCAAGTGCCGTTAGATTGGCACACCTCGAAACGGGCTGCAAGATCAAGCGCCT
>DATMTG010000394.1:0-3450 GCA_035565075.1 Stenotrophobium sp. | reverse complement strand
ACGCAGCGGGGATGCAACCCCCGGAGGGCGGGGATTCTAACGGCCCGAACGCAGAAGGTAAAGGAAAAACCGCAGGAAAATATCAGGTCGCCGCAGTGGGCTGCGCCGGGTGCGCGAGTTTGATGCGCTCGAGGATTTCCTCGCGGTGAACGGTGACATCGCGCGGCGCCTTGACACCGATCCGCACCTGTCCGCCCTTGACCCCGAGCACCGTGATTTCGATCTCGTCGCCGATCATGACCGATTCACCGACTCGCCTTGTCAGTATCAACATTGCACGCTCCTTATGTCCGGCGACAGTGTCGCCAGACCACCGGAGCCGCGCCATCCCCTCTCAGGACCTATTGCCTTGTGGACAAGTTTCGCGTAACGGCGATCAGGCCGATGCCGGCGACGCCAGGTCGAAATCCTGGTGCAGCGTACGCACCGCCAGCTCCAGGTACTTCTCGTCGATCACCACCGACACCTTGATCTCGGAGGTCGAGATCATGCGGATGTTGATGCCGACGACGGCCAGCGACTTGAACATCTTGCTGGCGATGCCGGCGTGCGAGCGCATGCCGACGCCGACCAGCGACACCTTGACGATATCGCTGGCGACACGCACGCCCTTGGCGCCGAGTTCGGCGGCGACCCTGTTGGCGATTTCGTGCGCACGCTCGGTGTCGTTGCGGTTCACGGTGAAGGTGAAATCGGTGTTGCCGTCGGCGCTGACGTTCTGCACGATCATGTCGATTTCGATATTGGCGTCGCCGATCGGGCCGAGGATCGCAGCGGCGATACCGGGCCGGTCGGGCACGCCGGCCACCGTGAGTTGGGCCTCGTCCTTGGCAAAGGCGATGCCTGAAATCAGTGCGTCTTCCATCGTGTTTTCCTCGAGCGTGATCAGCGTGCCGGGGCCGTCCACGAACGTGGACAGCACGCGCAACGGCACCTTGTATTTTCCGGCGAATTCCACCGAACGGATTTGCAGTACCTTGGAACCGAGGCTGGCCATCTCCAGCATTTCCTCGAAGGTGATCTTGGACAGGCGCCGCGCCTTCGGCTCGATGCGCGGGTCGGTGGTGTAGACGCCGTCGACATCGGTGTAGATCTGGCACTCGTCCGCCTTGAGCGCGGCCGCCAGCGCGACGCCGGTGGTATCGGAGCCGCCGCGTCCGAGCGTGGTCACGTTGTCGGTTTCATCGACGCCCTGGAATCCCGCGACCACCGGCACGATGCCGGCCTCGCAGTCGGCCAGCAGCCGGTCTGAATCGATGCGCTGGATGCGCGCCTTCATGTGCGCGCTGTCGGTGTGGATCGCGACCTGGCGGCCCGTGTACGAGCGCGCCTGCACACCCGCTTTCTCCAGCGCCAGCGCCAGCAGGCCGATCGTGACCTGCTCGCCGGTAGCGGCGATCTGGTCATACTCGCGGCGGTTGCCGCGCGGGTTGATGCTGCGGGCGAGTTTCAGCAGCCGGTCGGTTTCGCCGGACATCGCCGACACCACTACCACGACCTGATGACCTTGCCGGCGGAATCCCGCCACCTTGTTGGCGACGTGCTCGATGCGCTCGACCGAGCCCATCGAGGTGCCGCCGTATTTCTGAACGATTAACGCCATGATCCTGTTCCGTCCTCAGAGCCTGTCTTCAACCCAGCCGTAGACGCTGTCCACCGCCGCCGGCAACTGCGCCGGCTGGGTGCCGCCGGCCTGGGCCATGTCGGGCTTGCCACCGCCCTTGCCGCCGACCTGGGCGGCCACGAAATTTACCAGTTCGCCTGCCTTGATCTTGCCGGTGAGATCGGCGGTGACCCCGGCGATCAGGCTGACCTTGTCGCCGCCGGCGGCCCCGAGCAGCACGATGCCGGAACCGAGTTTGCTCTTGAGCTGGTCCAGCAGCGAGCGCAGGTCGTTGCCGCTGACGCCGTCCACTTGCGCGGCCAGCACCTTCACACCCTTGATGTCCCGGGCTTGTCCGGCCAGATCGCTGCCGGCGCTCGACGCCAGCTTGCCCTTGAGCGCAGCCAGTTCCTTTTCCAGCTGCCTGCTGCGGTCCAGCGTCTGCTGGATCTTGTCGGCGAGATCGTCGCGACCGGCGCGCACCAGTTCGGCCGCCTGCCGCAGCCGCTCCTCGGTGTCGCGCACATAAGCCAATGCGCCCTCGCCGGTGGTCGCCTCGATGCGGCGCACGCCGGCGGCGACGCCGCCTTCGCTTAAGATTTTGAACAGGCCGATGTCGCCGGTGCGCGAGACATGCGTGCCGCCGCAAAGCTCGGTGGAGAAGTTCTGTTCGCCCAGGCCCATCGCCAGCACGCGCACCTCGTCGCCGTATTTTTCGCCGAACAGCGCCATCGCGCCCGACTTGATCGCATCGTCGTACTTCATCAGCTGCGCCGACACCGCAACATTGGCGAGGATCGCGCGGTTGACGCGCGCCTCAATCTCGGCGAGTTCCGCGGCCGTGACCGGCTGTGTGTGGGAGAAGTCGAAACGCGTGCGCTGCGCGTCGACCAGCGAGCCCTTCTGCGCGACATGCGTGCCCAGCACATCGCGCAGGGCACGATGCAGCAGGTGCGTCGCCGAGTGGTTGCGCATGGTGGCGCGGCGCAGGGATTCGGTGACGCGCGCAGGCACGCTGTCGCCGACCTTGAGCCGGTCGCTCCTGAGCGTGCCGTGGTGGCCGAACACGTTGTTCCTGATTTTCCGGGTGTCGTCGACCTCGAAGCCGGCGATGCCGCCCCTGTCGCCGACCTGTCCGCCGCCTTCGGCATAGAACGGCGTGCTGTCGAGCACGACGATGCCGGTGTCGCCGGTCTTCAGCTCATCCACCGCCTTGCCGTCGCGGTACAGCGCCAGCACTTTCGCGTGGTCGATGGCGAGACGGTCGTAGCCGATGAAACGCGTGTCAGCACCTTCGTAGGCGACGCTGCCGGTGCCGCTGAACTTGCTGGCGGCGCGGGCGCGTTTGCGCTGCGCGTCCATCTCCTTGTCGTAGCCGGCCTCGTCGAGCGTGAGCTGGCGCTCGCGCGCGATGTCGGCGGTGAGATCCACCGGAAAGCCGTAGGTGTCGTAAAGCTTGAACACGACCTCGCCCGGGATCACCGTGCCCTGCATCCTGCCGATGGCGTCGTCGAGCAGCTTCATGCCCTTGTCGAGCGTCACCGCGAAGCTGTCTTCCTCGGCACGGATGATTTTCTCGATCTGGCCACGCTGCGCGTTCAGCACCGGATACGCGCCGCCCATGACCTCGGCCAAGGGCGCAACCAGCCTGTAGAAGAACGGTTCGTTCAGGCCGAGCTTGTAGCCATGCCGGATCGCGCGACGCATGATGCGGCGCAGGACATAGCCGCGGCCTTCGTTGGACGGCAGCACGCCGTCGGCGATCAGGAAGCTGGTGGCGCGGATGTGGTCGGCGATGACCTTCTGCGAGGCGTTGTCGTAGGGTTTCTGGCCCGCGAGCTTCGCCA
>DATMTG010000393.1:0-3745 GCA_035565075.1 Stenotrophobium sp. | reverse complement strand
GTAAGCCGCCTCGATCACATTGCGCTTGATCTTCATTGTCGGCGTGATGAAATTATTTTCGACGTTCCACGGCTCCTTGACCAGCGCGATGAACGCCAGCTGTTCGTGCGGGTCCAGCGTGGCATTGACCGATTCCAGGTGCGCGCCCAGCGATTGCGTCAAGGCCTCGCGCGATTCGTGCGCCGCATCGGGCGACGGCATCGCCAGCGCGCAGGGCTGCGCCTGGTTGGCGCCGGCCACGCACACGGCCTCGATGCCGGGGTGTGCGCCCAGCTTGTTCTCGATCGGCGCGGGCGAGACGTACTTGCCCTTCGAGGTCTTGAAGATTTCCTTGGCGCGCCCGGTGATGCGCAGCCGCTGCATCTCGTCGACTTCGCCGACGTCGCCGGTGCGCAGGAAACCGTCGTCGGTCAGTGTCTCGCGGGTTTTCTCGGGTTCGCGGTAATAGCCCAGCATCTGCCACGGCGCCCGCATCAGGACCTCACCGGTGTCTGAAAACCGGCACTCGACATTCGGCCACGGCGAGCCGACATAGCCGACCCGCATCTGTCCGGGCCGGCAGCTGTGCGACAGGCCGAAGTTCTCGGTCATGCCGTAGACCTCCATCAGGTCGAGTCCCAGTTCGCGGTACCAGGCCAGCACCGATTCCGGCAGCGGTGCCGCGCCGGTGGCGGCGAAGCGCACGCTGTCGAGGCCCAGCTGTCGCAGGATTTTCTTCTTGACGACGCGCCCCAGCAGGGGGATGCGGAACATCCGCTCCAGTTTGCGCTTCGGGATCTTGTGGAAAATACCTTGCTGGAATTTTACCCACAGCCGTGGCACGGAGAAGAAGAGGGTCGGGCGTGCACGCTGCAGATCCTGCAGGAACGTATCCAGGGATTCCGCGAAGTAGACGCGGAAGCCGGCCTGCAGCGAGTTGGTCTCGACGCCGAAGCGCTCGGCCACATGCGCCAGCGGCAGGTACGAGAGTATGCGTTCCTCGCGCCCCAGGCCGAAGGTCTCGAGCATGGTGATGGCCGCCGCCGAGAAATTGAAAAAGCTGTGCATCACGCCCTTGGGCATGCCGGTGGTGCCGGAGGTGTAGACGATGGTGGCGAGATCGCCCGCGGGCCGCACCGGGGAATCGGGAATCGGCGCGGTCTTGGCGATGATGTCGTCCCAGGTCTCGAAAGAATTCTGCGGCGACAGCGGGTAGGAGATGCAGTGCACGGCCTCGGGCACGCCGGGCTGCATCTGCGGCCACTCGTCGAGCTTGCCGACGAACAGCGCCCTGCAATCGCTGTGCACCAGGATCTGCCGGACCGTTTCCGCGGCCAGGGTCGGGTACAGCGGTACGCTGATGTAGCCCGCCATCCAGATGGCGAAGTCCGACATGATCCACCAGGCGCAATTCTTGGAGAGGATGCCGATGCGCGTGCCCGCCTCCCAGCCATGCTGCTGTCCCAGGGCGCGCAGATGCGCGGCCATGCGGCGCGCCTCGCCCACGGCCTGCGCCCAGGTGTAGTCGCGCACCGCACCCTGGCCCATCGGCTGACTGAGATAGACCTGGTGCGCGCGCGTCTTCTCCCAGTGGTAGATGCGCTGCAGCGGCAGAAATTCATCGGATACTTTCATCGGCTCGATTCCTGGTAATTCCCGTTACTTGAACATTGCGATCTTGCGAATCTGGCAACTCAGGCGCTACTGTGGGCGCATTCATTCTATTTCACTTGTCCCGGTAATCGGCATGACCGCCAGCAGCCTTTTTTACACCGATGAGCATGAGTCGTTTCGTCATCAGGCGCGCCGCTTCGTCGAAAAGCACTGCACACCTTATATCGAAGAATGGGAAAAGGCGGAAATCCTGCCGCGAGCGCTCCACAAGCAGGCGGCGGATGCCGGCCTGCTGCAGATCGGCTTCCCGGAAGATTACGGTGGCATCGAGGTCCCCGATCTCTTTTACATGATCATCCTCACCGAGGAACTTGCGCGTGCCGGCAGTGGCGGACTGCTCGCCAGCCTGATGTCGCACGGCATCGGCACCCCGCCGATCGTCCACGCCGGCAGCCACGAGCAAAAACTGCGCTTCGCCGCACCGGTGCTCGCCGGTGACAAGATCGCCGCACTGGCGATCACCGAGCCGGGCGGCGGTTCCGACGTGGCCAACCTCAAGACCCGCGCCGAGCGCGAGGGCGACGACTACATCGTCAACGGCTCCAAGACCTTCATCACCTCCGGCATGCGCGCCGACTTCATCACCACGGCGGTCCGTACCGGCGATGCCGGTATGGGTGGCGTCTCGCTGCTGGTGATCGAAGGCAGCACGCCGGGATTGCAGCGCACGCCCCTGCAGAAAATGGGCTGGTGGTGCTCGGACACCGCCACGCTGTATTTCGATAACGTGCGCGTGCCCGTCGCCAATCGTATTGGCCCGGAGAATGCCGGCTTCATGGCGATCATGATGAACTTCAACCAGGAACGCATCATGCTGGCGGCGCAGGCCTGCGGCTTTGCGCAGGTCTGCTACGAGGAATCGCTGGCCTACGCCCGCGAACGCCAGACTTTCGGCAAGCCGCTGATCCGCAATCAGGTGATCCGCCACAAGCTGGTGGACATGCGCATGCGGATCGAGGCGATCAAGGCCAATCTCGAGGTGTTGGCGTGGCGCGTGAGCCGTAAACAGATGCCGGTTGCCGAGGTCTGCATGCTCAAGAACTTCGCGACCACCGGCCTCGAGTACGTCGCCAACGAGGCCATGCAGATTTTTGGCGGCGCCGGCTACCTGCGCGGGGCCAAGGTCGAAAGGATCTATCGCGAAACCAAGGTCTTGAGCATCGGCGGCGGTTCCATCGAGATCATGAAGGATCTCGCCGCGCGCCAGATCGGCTATTGAGCCCGCTGGCAGGCTTTAAGACCTGGCTCTAAGTTACCAACAGCACTACATTTTTTAAAAAATCAGGATTACACTAGCGCCGCGTCGTCAATAACAAGATCACAGAATATTGGTGCGGCCATGAAAAAAACACGATTCAAGCATGCAATGCTGGGACTGCAGCTGGTCGCAGCCCTGACCTTGACCACCGGGATCGAGGTTCCGGCCCTTGCAGGTGTCGCCGATCCCGGATGGTACTTCGGGATCGAAGGCTTCAACGCCAAACCACGCGACGCCAATGGCAGCGCGATCGCAACGGTAACCACGGCGCCGACTACGGCCGGGGGATGTCCTGCGGGAAGCACGGCGCCGCTGGGTGGCACGCTCAACCCCCTGAATGGCTTGATCAGCAGCGGGCTGACTCTGCTCAACCTGTGCTTGATCGCTGCGCCCACCACCACCACTCCAGGCACGCAGACTGCACTGCCGGCCGTCAACACGACCATGAGTTTCAGCAGCGCCTTTGGCGGCGGGTTCAGCCTGGGCTACATGTTCGATGGCGGTTTCCGACCGGAGCTGGATTTCTCCTACATCCAGAACGACGTCAAAAACTATTCGCTGGCTACCGCTACCGATCGATATACCCTCAGCGCCTATCGCATGATGGCCAATGCCTGGTACGACTTTGACTTCGGCATTCCTGTCGTTCCCTATCTGGGTGGCGGTGTTGGCGCCCAATACAGCAAGTTCTCCGCTTCTGCCGGCAACGCCGCGAACGATACGACCTTTGCCTATCAGCTTGGAGGAGGCATCAACTTCTGGGCAACCAGGAAGCTCGCGCTTTCGCTCGACTATCGCTACGTTGGCGCCAGCCAGCCCAATTTCGAATATAAC
>DATMTG010000392.1:0-11675 GCA_035565075.1 Stenotrophobium sp. | reverse complement strand
GGTGCCAGGATTTCATGGTGTTTCACCGCTCAGGCGGCCGGTACGGACTCTGGCGCGCCCAATGGCGTGCCTTGCGGTTGCCCCAGGCAGAGTTGCGTCGATCCGGCGTGGCTCAGCTGCAGCACGATGGCGATGACGCTGCCCGGGCCGCGGGGAGCGGATTGCACGACTTCGCCCACTGCCTGCGGTTCGCCGCCGTCGTAAACCGCCGTGCCGGGTTCTACGCCTGTGGCCTCGCAATGGCAGATCACCATGCGCCGCTTGAGCTGGCCGAGATAGTGCAGCCGCGCGACGATTTCCTGCCCGGTGTAGCAACCCTTGCTGAAACTGATGCCGCCGAGCAGATCGAGGTTCGCCATCTGCGGCACGAAGTGGTCGCTGGTTTGCGGATAAACCGTGGGTACGCCGGCGAGGATGTCCTGCCGCGGCCAGTCGCCGGGGTTCGCGGCCACCGCATCCGGCGCCAGCCGCGTCATCATCTCGGCGATGGCGCCGCTGTTGCCGTGCAGGGTGTAGCGCGGCAACTCGCCAAAGCGGCGCACGACGATCAGGCCGCTGGCCTCGTCGCGGATGCAGTCGAGCGCTTGCGCCGGCGCGGGCAATTCCAGTTGCGCCAGCAGTTCGGGCGCAGCGGCACCGGCCAGACCGAGCGCGCCGGTCTTTGCGCTGATGTCTTCCAGCGTGACCTTCGAGCGCAGGACGAACATGCGCAGGCGCTTGAGCACCGGTTCCAGCACGCCGCGATCCACTTCCGCCAGCACCGCGCCGTCGTCGCGCAGCAGGTGAAACACCGCCAGCATGCGGCCCTTGGGGCTGTTGTAGGCGCTGATCTGCGCGCGCCGTGGCGTCAGCAGGCCGATGTCATTACACAACTGGCCTTGCAGGAAGCCGTCGGCATCGGCGCCGGAGATGCGCAGATAGCCGAGCTGGGGCAGCAGGGTGATCGCAGGTCGTTGCATGGTATTCGTTGCCAGAAGCCTGCCAATTTTGTCACACTATGCGGCGACATCGACCCCGAATGGATCGGATTTCCCCGTGTCTACCCCAGAACGACCCGACACTCAGCGCGCGCCCACGCCGGAAACGGCCGCAGGCAAGCCTGTGCAACTGGCCGATCTGCTCAAGCAGCTTCACGAACCGGATCCCGGCACCCGATCCGTCCCCTCGGCCGCCGGCGAGATCGGCGGACGCAAGGATGGCCCGGAGCCGACGCGCTACGGCGACTGGGAAAAAAACGGGCGCTGCATCGATTTCTAGCCTTTGCCCCAACCTCAATCAAAGGGAGCCGGAATGAACACCAATACGCCTGACAACAGGCCGCTGTCGCCTTTCATGCTGGGGCAGTATTACCGCTTCCAGCTGACTTCCGCGCTGTCCTTCATCCACCGCATCACCGGCATCGGGCTGTCGCTGGGCACGCTGCTGCTGGCGGGCTGGCTGATCGCGCTGGCCAGCGGGCCGGACTGCTACGCCGCCTATGCGCACCAGCTCAAGAGCTGGTACGGCCAGCTGCTGCTGCTGGGCTGGAGCTGGGCGCTGCTGTATCACCTGTGCAACGGCATCCGTCACCTGGTCTGGGACACCGGCCGCGCGCTGGATATTCCCACGGCCTACAAGGCCGGCTACGCCACCGTGCTGATGTCCCTCATCCTCACTGCCGCGGCCTGGGCCGTGGCCTACGCACACTAAGGAGCTGCCCATGGATATGCGTTCACCTCTGGGCCGCGCACGCGGACTCGGCTCGGCCAAGGACGGCACACACCATTTCTGGATGCAGCGGGTCTCGGCGGTCGCGCTGATTCCGCTGGTGCTGTGGTTCGTGTTCTCGGTCGCGCGCTACACCGGCGCCGATTTCGACATGACGCGCCACTGGGTGCACGCGCCCTCGGTCGCCATCGCGCTGGTGCTGTTCATCGCCGCCGCGCTCTACCACTCGATGCTGGGCGTGCAGGTGGTGATCGAGGACTACGTCGCAAGGGAAGGGCGCAAGATTTTCGCCCTGCTGCTCAACAGGTTCGCGCATGCGGTCGTGGCGGTCAGCGCCATCTTCGCCGTGCTCAAGATCGCGCTCGGAGCGTAAAAGAAAAATGACTGCCTACGAAATCATCCATCACGAATACGATGTGGTCGTGGTCGGCGCCGGCGGCGCGGGCCTGCGCGCGACCCTGGCGCTGGCCGAATCCGGCCTCAAGACCGCCAACATCACCAAGGTCTTTCCGACGCGTTCGCACACCGTCGCGGCGCAGGGCGGCATCTCCGCCTCGCTCGGCAACATGTCCGAAGACCACTGGCTGTGGCACATGTACGACACCGTCAAGGGTTCCGACTGGCTCGGTGACCAGGATGCGATCCAGTACATGACCCGCGAGGCGATCCCCGCGATCATCGAACTCGAACACTACGGCGTGCCGTTCTCGCGCACGCCCGAAGGCAAGATCTACCAGCGGCCGTTCGGCGGCATGACCACACAGTTCGGCGAAGGCCCGCCGGCGCAGCGCACCTGCGCCGCCGCCGACCGCACCGGCCACGCCATGCTGCACACGCTCTACCAGCAGTCGCTGAAAGCGAAAGCGGAGTTCTTCGTCGAGTTCTTCGCGCTCGACCTGCTGATGGACGAGGACGGCACCTGTTGCGGCGTCATGGCCTGGGACCTGTCGACCGGCAAGCTGCATCGCTACCGCGCCAAGCAGGTGATTCTCGCCACCGGCGGCTATGGCCGCGCGTATTTCTCCGCCACGTCCGCGCATACCTGCACCGGCGACGGCAACGCGATGGCGCTGCGCGCCGGCATCGCGCTGCAGGACATGGAATTCGTGCAGTTCCATCCCACCGGCATCTACGGCTCCGGCTGCCTGATCACCGAAGGCTCGCGCGGCGAGGGCGGTTACCTGACCAACTCCAAGGGCGAGCGTTTCATGGAACGCTATGCGCCGCACGTCAAGGACCTGGCCTCGCGCGACGTGGTGTCGCGTTCGATGACCATGGAAATCCGCGAAGGCCGCGGTGTCGGCGAGCACAAGGATCACATCCACCTGCATCTCGAACACCTGGGCGCCGAGGTGCTGCACAAGCGCCTGCCGGGCATTTCCGAGTCGGCCCGCATCTTCGCCGGCGTCGACGTCAACAAGGAACCGATCCCGGTGATTCCGACCGTGCACTACAACATGGGCGGCATCCCGACCAACATCCACGGCGAGGTGGTGACGCTCAAGGATGGCAACCCCGACCACGTGATCCCGGGGCTGATGGCGGTGGGCGAAGCGGCCTGCGTGTCGGTGCATGGCGGCAACCGCCTGGGTTCCAACTCGCTGCTCGATCTGGTGGTGTTCGGACGCGCCGCCGGCCTGCGCTGCGCCGCAACGATCGCCAAGGGCGGCAAGCACAAGAAAATCTCCGGCGCCAGCGAAGCACAGGCACTGGCGCGCCTGGACAAGCTCCGCAACGCCAAGGGCACGCTGCCGACCGCGAAGATCCGTCTCGACATGCAGAAGACCATGCAGGCGCACGCCGCGGTGTTCCGCACGCAGGAATCCATGGACGAAGGCCTAGTGCATCTGAACAAGGTGATCGAGTCGTTCGAGGATGTGGGCGTCAGCGACCGCTCGATGATCTGGAACTCCGACCTGGTCGAGACGCTGGAGCTCGACAACCTGCTGGGGCAGGCGCTGGTGACGCTCAGTTCCGCCGCCAACCGCAAGGAATCGCGCGGCGCGCACGCGCACGAGGATTTTCCCGACCGCAACGATGCCGAGTGGATGAAGCACACGCTGGCCTGGCGCACCGGCGCCAACAGCGTGAAGATCGACTACCGTCCGGTGCACATGGTGACCCTGGACGACGAAGCCAAGGTCATTCCGCCCAAGAAGCGCGTGTACTAAACCCTCAACGAAGGACGAACGAACATGGCTCAGTTCTCACTGCCGCAGAATTCAAAGATCGACAAGTCCTCGGGCAAGGTGCACAAGGCGCCTGCCGGGAGCAAGAACGTCAAGACTTTCAAGATCTATCGCTACGAACCCGACACCGGCAAGAACCCGCGCATGGACACCTACGAGGTGGACATGGACAAGTGCGGGCCGATGGTGCTGGACGCGCTGATCAAGATCAAGAACGAGGTCGACAGCACGCTGACCTTCCGCCGCTCCTGCCGCGAGGGCATCTGCGGCTCCTGCGCGATGAACATCGACGGCACCAACACGCTGGCCTGCATCAAGGGCTGCGACGAGATCAAGGGCGACGCCAAGATCTACCCGCTGCCGCACATGCCGGTGGTCAAGGACCTGGTGCCGGACATGACGCACTTCTATGCGCAGCTCGCGTCGATCGAGCCGTGGCTCAAGGCCGACTCGGCGCCGCCGACGCGCGAGCGCCTGCAGAGCGAGGAGGACCGCGCCAGGATCGACGGACTCTACGAGTGCATCCTCTGCGCCTGCTGTTCGACCAGCTGCCCGAGCTACTGGTGGAACTCCGACCGTTACCTCGGTCCGGCGATCCTGCTGCAGGCCTACCGCTGGCTGGTGGATTCGCGCGACGAGGCGACCGGCGAGCGGCTCGACGCGCTGGAAGATCCGTTCAAGCTGTATCGCTGCCACACGATCATGAACTGCACCAAGACCTGCCCCAAGGGACTCAATCCCGCCAAGGCCATCGCCGAAACCAAGAAGATGATGGTCGAACGCACTGTCTGAGCGTAGTCTGCGACCTTGCGAGGGCGGCGCGTTGCCGCCCTTGTCATTTGTGGAGTGTGGGATGGACCTGAACAAGGCGCGATTGAAGTGGCTGTGCCGCCGCGGCATGAAGGAACTTGACGTGGTGCTGGAACGCTATCTCGCGACCCGCTTCGACGCCGCTCCGGAGCGCGAGCGCAACGCCTTCGCCGGACTGCTGGACAGCGAGGATCCCGAGATCTGGTCGTGGGTCATGGGCTACGAGGCGCTGCCGGCGGACGAGCGCGCGGCCGTGATCGAACAATTGCGGCAGTATCGCTGACGGCCCGGGGCCATGCCGACCGTTGCCGGAATCCCGAACGACTTCACCGCGACGCTGGACCTCGCGCCGAGGGCGTCGATGCGTGCGTTCGGATACCTGTTCGGCCTGCACGTCGCGCTGCTTGTACTGGTGCCGTTCGCGATGCAGCCTGGGCCGATGATGTACGTGGTGCTGGGCCTGATCGCAGTCTCCTGGCTGTGGTTGCGACGGCATCCGGTGTTCGGTTTCGGCGACAGGGCCATCGTGCGCCTGGTCTGGCACGCCGAGGGCGGCTGGACGCTGTACGACGCGGCGGGCCGTCACAGCGACGCCACGTTGCTGGGCAGCAGCTACGTGCATGCACGCCTGCTGGTGCTGAATTTCCGGCTCAAGAGCGGCCGCCGCCGCACGCGGATACTGCTCGGCGATGAACTCGACGCGGAACTGCTGCGCAAGCTGCGGGCCCGCTTGCTCGTCTCCGGAGGCCTTTCACCGCACTGAACCGCGCTGCCGCTGTCCCCGGTCCAGATGTCCGAAAACGGCCAGACACCTGCCAGCCATGCGCCTAAACTGCGCACATGGAACGGCACGATCAAAGCCATGAGCGCTATTACCGGGCCTTGAAGGCGCGCGACGCGCGCTTCGACGGCCGCTTCTTCGTCGGCGTTTCCACCACCGGCATCTACTGCCGCGCGATCTGCCCCGCGCGCACGCCACGCAGCGATCGCTGCACGTTCTACCTGAACGCCGCCGCCGCGGAAGCGGCCGGGTACCGTCCCTGCATGCGCTGCCGCCCGGAGATCGCCCCCGGTGTCGCGCGCACGGTCGCGCCGGTGGATGCGGTGCGCACGGCGGCGCATTGGGCGGCTGCGCGTATCGACGCAGGCGCACTCAACCACGGCAGCGTCGAACAGCTGGCCGCGCGCTACGGTATCAGTGCGCGGCAGCTGCGGCGTGTCGTCGAGGTCGAATACGGCGTGACGCCAGTGGCGCTGGCGCAGACGCGGCGCCTGCTGCTGGCCAAGCAGCTGTTGACGGATTCGTCGCTCGGCATGGCCGAGGTGGCGCAGGCCAGCGGTTTTTCCAGCGTGCGCCGCTTCAATCATCTGTTCAGGACGCGCTATGGCCTGAATCCGGGCGCGATGCGGCGCAAGGGCGCGCGGGCAACGGCCGATGGCGCCATCACCCTCAAGCTGGCCTATCGTCCGCCGCTGGACTGGCCGCGGTTGCTGGCGTTCCTCGACGGACGCGGCGCGGTCGGCGTGGAGTGCGTGCAGCAGGGACGCTACCTGCGCACGGTGCAGCTCGACGGTCATCATGGCTGGTTCGGCGCGCAGCCGCTGCCGCGACACGATGCGCTGGAGTTGCAGGTTTCGGCGGGACTGATGCCGGTGCTGACGCCCCTGATCGCGCGCGTGCGCAGCCTGTTCGATCTGGATGCGAACCCGGAACCGATCGAGCAACAGCTGGCCCGCCATGCGGCGTTGCGCGCGATCGTGCGGCGGCAACCGGGCCTGCGCGTGCCGGGTGCGGTGAATGGTTTTGAACTGGCGTTGCGCGCGATCCTCGGCCAGCAGGTGACGGTCAAGGCCGCGACCACGATTTTTGGCCGCTTCGCCGCGGCTTTTGGCGAGGCGGCGGAAACGCCATATGCAGATTTGAGGTTTTTCAGCCCCACAGCCGGGCGCGTGGCCGCTGCGCCGCTGCCGCAGCTGATCCGGCTCGGCCTGACGCGGAAGCGTGCGCAGACTGTTTCCACACTGGCACGCGAGGTGGCCGAAGGCCACCTGCTGCTCGAAGCCGGTGTTGCTCCCGAACAGGCCATGCAACAGTTGCAGGCGATTGCGGGTATCGGCGCCTGGACCGCGAACTACATCGCGATGCGCGCACTGAATCATCCGGATGCCTTCCCGCACAGCGACCTCGGCCTGATGCAGGCGCTGAAACTGCGCAAGCCGAAAGAGATCCTTGACCTGGCCGAAGCCTGGCGGCCGTGGCGGGCGTATGCGGCGATGCACCTGTGGACCAGCCTGGGCGGCGACATCGACAAAGGAGCGTGAAATGAGCAGCAGCACGATTTTCTACAGCGTGATGCCCAGTCCGATCGGCGGCTTGCTGCTGACTTCCGACGGCCGGTGCCTGACCGGGCTGTACATGGAACCGCACGAGGGCCGTTACGCCATCCGGCCGGACTGGCAGCGCGACGATGACGCGCTGCGGCGCGTGTGTGAACAGTTGCAGGCTTATTTTGCCGGCGAACTGCGTGATTTCAACCTGCCGCTCGCAGGCGCAGGTACCGCGTTCCAGCAGCGGGTCTGGCGCGCGCTCCGCGAGATTCCCTACGGTGAGACCATCAGCTACGGCGAACTGGCGCGGCGCATCGGCCAGCCCGCGGCTTCGCGCGCAGTCGGGCTCGCCAACGGCCAGAACCCGATCTCGATCGTCGTGCCGTGTCACCGCGTCATCGGCGCCAATGGCAAGCTCACCGGCTACGGCGGCGGCCTGCCGCGCAAGCAGTGGCTGCTGCGGCACGAAGCGCGCGACAGCAATCTGTTCTGAGCCTCAGCGGGTTTTGCGTCAGGCTTTGCCGACGAGGATCGTCGGCTCCGGCGCGGCGAGTTTCTGCGGGTAGTCGAGCGTGTAGTGCAGACCGCGCGACTCCTTGCGCGTCAGCGCAGAGCGCACGATCAGTTCCGCGCAGACCACGAGGTTGCGCAGCTCGAGCAGGTCGGGCGTCAGGCGGTAATTGCCGTAGTACTCCTGGATTTCGGCCTTGAGCAACTGCACGCGGTGCAGTGCCCGCTGCAGGCGCTTGTTGGTGCGCACGATGCCGACGTAGTCCCACATGAAGCGGCGCAGCTCCAGCCAGTTGTGCGAGACCACCACGTCCTCGTCCGAATCGGTCACGCGGCTGGCGTCCCACGGCCGGGGCGTGCCGGGCGCAGGCAGCGATGGCAGCCGTGCATGGATGTCCTGCGCTGCCGCCTCGGCGAACACCAGGCATTCCAGCAGTGAATTGCTGGCCAGGCGGTTGGCGCCGTGCAGGCCGGTGCAGGCGACCTCGCCGATGGCGTAGAGACCCTCGACGTCGGTGCGCGCGCGCAGGTCGGTGACGACGCCGCCGCAGGTGAAGTGCGCGGAGGGCACCACCGGGATCGGCTCGCGCGTGATGTCGATGCCCAGCGCCAGGCAATGCGCGTGGATCGAGGGGAAATGCGTGGTGATGAACTCCGCCGGCTTGTCGGTGATGTCGAGATTGACGTGGGCGATGCCGAGCCGCTTCATCTCGTGGTCGATGGCGCGCGCGACGATGTCGCGCGGCGCGAGTTCGGCACGTGGGTCGAAACGCGGCATGAAGCGCTCGCCGCTGGGCAGCCGCAGCAGCGCGCCTTCACCGCGCAGCGCTTCGCTGATCAGGAACGAACGGGTTTCCGGGTGGTACAGACAGGTCGGGTGGAACTGCATGAATTCCATGTTGGCGACGCGGCAGCCGGCGCGCCAGGCCATGGCGATGCCGTCGCCGGAGGCGCCGTGCGGATTGGTGGAATACAGGTAGACTTGGTTGGCGCCGCCGGTGCAGAGCGCCACCGACTTGGCCGAGACGGCCTCGACGCGGCCGCGCGGAATGTCGAGCAGGTAGGCGCCGAGCACGCGCGCGCCGTCCGCGTCATGGCGGTCGACGATCAGGTCGACGGCGATGCTGTTCTCGCGCACATGGATATTGGGATGGGCCGCGGCCAGCGACGCCAGCGTGGTCTCGACCGCGTGGCCGGTGGCGTCTGCGGCGTGCACGACGCGGCGATGACTGTGCCCGCCTTCGCGGGTCAGGTGCAGCGCACTGCCGCGCAGTTCGCCTTCTTCGTGGGTGAACGCGACATTCTGCTCGATCAGCCACTGGATGCACTCGGGGCCGCGCTCGACGGTAAAACGCACCGCCTGTTCGTTGCACAGGCCGCCGCCGGCGGTGAGGGTGTCCTGCACGTGGTTTTCGATGGAGTCATCGGCGTCGAGCACGGCCGAGATGCCGCCCTGGGCCCACAACGTGCTGCCGCTGGACAGCGTGCTTTTGGAGACCACCGAGACCTGGTGACCCTGCTGGGCCAGTCGCAGGGCGAGGGACAGGCCGGCGGCACCGCTGCCGATAATGAGCACTTCAGTGTCGCGCATGGAGAGGGGACTGGTAGAATGCGTTCGTTTTGATTACCGGCCGACGCCTCAATCGTTGGCGATGACCGTTGGATGCAGGGATGCCGTGATGGACAGGGAGTTTAGCCGTTTTGTGGCCGTGGATACCGCCTGGATGGCAGCGGCGTGACCGGTACGGATGGGACAGCAAGAGGTTTTTCGCGAGCCTGCGAACGACCCGAGTGCAGTGGAACAAGGCTCAGGACCCGCTGCGCATGAGTGCAGAACAGACAGACGAACAGCTGGTATTGCGTGCGCAGAAGGGCGACCAGCGTGCCTTCGAGCTGCTCGTGCGCAAATACCAGTACAAGATCATCCAGCTGGTGAGCCGGCTGGTGGGCGACGCCGATTCGCAGGACGTGGCGCAGGAGGCGTTCATCAAGGCCTACCGCGCCCTGAACGGCTTCAAGGGCAATAGCGCGTTTTACACCTGGCTGTACCGCATCGGCATCAACACCGCCAAGAACCACCTGGTCGCCCGCGGCCGCCGGCCGTCGAACCAGGACATCGATATCCAGGACGCCGAGCAGTACGGCCATACCGAGTTTCTCAGCGATGTCGATACGCCGGAGGCAGTGCTGCTGACCGAGGAGATCAAGAGCACGGTCGGCCATGCCATCGCCGCGCTGCCGCCGGACCTGCGCCAGGCCATCACCCTGCGCGAGCTGGAAGGCCTGAGCTACGAAGAGATCGCCGAGGTCATGGAATGTCCGATCGGTACCGTGCGCTCGCGCATTTTCCGCGCGCGCGAGGCCATCGATGCCGTGGTTCAACCGCTGCTTGATTGATATGAATTCTCATCCACTATGGTTTGTCGGCGCTGCGGAACTTTCTGCCGTTTCCGCGGTTTACTGGGTATGCGTTGCTGAGGTGTATGCCAATGTCCCATGAATCCCTTTCCGCACTGCTGGATGGCGAATGCAGCGCCGAGGAAACCGCGCGCTTGCTGGAGCAGATCGAATCCTCGCCGGCATTGAAGGTTCAGTGGAGCCGCATGTGCCTGACCCGGGAAGCCCTGGCCGGCACCCGCGTGCGCAAGGCGCAGGCCTGCATCTGCGCCGGGGTCATGGCCAATCTCGATCCGGTGCCCGAGGCCGTGGTCAACCCCAGGGTGGTCGAGCTGACCCGGCGCCGGCCGCTGCACCGCTGGCAGTCGCTGGCCGGGCTGGCCGCCGCCGCATCGCTTGCTGCGGTCGCCCTGCTGGTATCGTTCAACACCAGCACGCCGGTGGGCAGTGAATCCGCAGCCACCGCCAATGTCGCCATGGTTTCGCCGCAGGGCGCGTCCGCTGCCCATCCCGCCGTGACTCAGACCCGTGACGTCGCCTATCAGCAGGGCGATGGCTCGCAGCAGTGGACCGATGCCGGCGACGATCTCGACAACTACCTGATGGAACACAACAGCAGCGTCGCCGGCCAGGAAATGTCGGTCGGCGGCACCCTGCGTTATGCCCGTTTCGCCGCCCATAGCGCCGCGTACCAGCCGGGGAGCAATCCCTGATGCGGCCATTGCCGGCGCTGGTGGGGGTGCTCGCCCTCACGGTTGCGACCGCCGCCTTCGCCGATGACACGGCGGCGTGGCTGGTCAAGATGAGCAACGCCGCGCACGATGCCACGTATGACGGCGTCGTGGTCTATCGCAGCAACCGCATGCTCGATACCTTCCATGTCACCCACCGCTTCCAGAAAGGTTCGGAACTGGAGCGGGTGCGGTCGCTCAATGGCGATGTCAGCGACATCCTCAAGACCGGCGACAAGCTGATCTGCCTGCTGCCCAAGGATCGCCGGCTGTCGATCAACCCGCCCACACCCAAGGGCATGTTTCCCGGTCTGACGCTGGAGCGCGTGCAGCAGTTCGCGCAGATTTACCAGCTCGACGACCTGGGCAAGGCGCGGGTAGCGGGCCGCATCTGCCGCGGCATCGCGATCACCCCGCGCGACCAGTACCGCTACGGCTATGAGGTCTGGGCGGACGACCAGACCGCGGTGCCGCTCAAGGTCAACCTGATCGGCCGCGACGGCACCTTGCTCGAGCAGATGATGTTCACCGAGGTGAGTTTCCCGGCGACCATTCCGGATGCGGCGTTCCAGCAGCCGGCGGCCGCGGGCGACCAGAAGCGCATCACGCGCGACCTGCCGCCGCCCAACATGGCGACGACGGTGGCCACGGCACCGCCGAGCGAGAGCGTCGACTGGACCCTGAGCCACCTGCCGCCCGGGTTCAAGGTGGTGATGCGGGACGTGCGGACGCTGCCCAACAACGGCGGCACGGTCGAGCACCTGATGGTGTCGGACGGCCTGTCGGCGATTTCCATCTTCAGCGCCGAGCATCCGCATGCGGCGCGTCCGCTCAACGGCATGTCCGAGATCGGCGCGGTCAGCGCCTACGGACGCATGGTGGGCGACTTCCACGTCACCGTGGTCGGCGAGGCGCCGCCGCAGACCGTGCGCATGATTGGTGACGGGCTCAGGCCCGCGGTCGCGCGCGCCGAGACCGCCCCCGCCGCAGCCGGCGTCGAGGC
>DATMTG010000391.1:0-1769 GCA_035565075.1 Stenotrophobium sp. | reverse complement strand
CGGCAGCCTGCCGGGCCTGGCTGCGCTGGGGTCGTTGCCGCTGCCGGCGCTGCCGCTGGGTGCGGTTGCCGCACCGTTTGCCGGCCTGCCGGTGCTGGGGCCGATGGCGGTGCAGGGTGCCGCCAACCTGTCGCAGAGCGTGCCGTCACTGGTCAACCTGCTGCTCAACGTGGTGGTCAATCTGCCGGGTCTCGGCAACAGCCTGATGGCCCTGGGTGCCGGCGGCGTGCCGGCGCTGTCGCCGGCGGTCCTGGCCGGGCTGCCGGGCAAGCTCGGCCCTGCGAGCACCGACCTGCTGCAGGCGATCAACAGTTCCACGGCGCAGTACGGTCTGCCGGTGCTGCCGACGACCCTGCCGGGTCTTTAGAGGTCTGGATTCTCCACCCGGCGATGTCGCGTCGCCGGGTTTTTTTGTGCCAGAAGTTACGCCGGATGCGTCAGGTCGCGGGCTCGACCGGCAGCAGGTGCCGGAGCTCGCGCCAGCCGCCATCGACCGACCAGACCTGGCGATAGCCCATCTGCTGCAGGTTGTCGGTGGCCAGCGCCGAGCGGTAACCACCGCCGCAGTACAGGTACAGCGGCGTGTCGCGGTCCGGATACTGCGCCTCGATGTCGCGTTCGATGATGCCCTTGCCCAGCCAGCGCGCACCGCTGACGTGCCCGGCGGTGTATTCACTTTCCTCACGCACGTCCAGCAGCACCGCCCGCGGCGTGCGTTGCAGCGCTGCGGGCAGCTCGGCGGCGGACAATTCCCGGATACGCCGCCGTGCCTGGTCGACCAGTGCCAGGAATGCCGGCGAATGTGTGGCTGCCATGTCGGGGTCTCCAGAGCTCAGGGCCAATTATTCTAGTGTCACACACATGCTAAATTCGGCAACATGTCGTTCCGCATGCGCGCGAGGTCATGGCTGTCGTGCCGCATGACGATTTGAGTCCACGGATTTGCAGGATTGAGGGAGTTATCGATGGGTTATCCCGTCATCATGATTCACGGCATGTGGTGCAACGGCGCCAATTGGAACCGCGTACGCGGACTGATGGAGCCGCGCGGGTATGACTGTCACGCGGTGACCTTGCCGGCGCACGAGCCCGGCCCGGGACAGGCGGCAGCGGTGGGCGACAAGAGCCTGCGCGAGTATCTGGCTTTTCTGGAGGCCTATGTCGCGCAGCAGAATTTCCGCGAGCCGCCGATCATCATCGGCCATTCCATGGGCGGGTTGCTGGCGCAGCAGCTGGCAAGCCGCATCAATGCGCTGGCCCTGGTGCTGCTGACGCCGGCGCCGCCCGCCGGAGTCTTCGCGTTCAGCCTGTCCAACCTTGCGGTTTTCTGGCGCGCGCTGCTGCGCTGGGGCTTCTGGCGCAAACCGCACAAACCGGGGTTCGCCCGCTCGGTGGTGTCCGCCTTCAACGGCGTGTCGCCGACGCAGCATCGGCACATGTACGAAGCGATGGTGCATGAGTCGGGCCGCGCGCTGGCGGAGATCGGATTCTGGCAGTTCGATTTCAAGAAGGCGGCGCGCGTCGATGCCGGCAGCGTGCGCTGCCCGGTCTACGTCGTCAGTTGCGGCAAGGACCGGCTGGTGCCGGCGGCGGTGGTGCGCAAGGTCGCCGCGCTCTACGCACAGGCCTCGCAGCGCCTTTATCCGCGCCGCGGTCACTGGGTCATCGACGACGACGACACCGAGGAAATGGTCCTGGGCATCTGCAGCTGGCTGCGCCCGTTCGAGCAGCGCATCGTCAGGATCAAAAAAAAGCAGGACTAGCGGCAT
>DATMTG010000390.1:0-6518 GCA_035565075.1 Stenotrophobium sp. | reverse complement strand
GGCCCCGACTGGTCATTGCCGCTCCTTGTGACGAGAATACGCACCCTCCTTCCCGTAATTCGCAGAGCCATGACCGCCATCCGCCAGGAAGATTTCATCCAGTCCATCGCTGACGCCTTCCAGTACATCAGTTGCTATCACCCGCTGGATTACATCCAGGCGCTGGGCGCGGCGTATGAGCGCGAGGAATCGCCGGCGGCGAAAGACGCGATTGCGCAGATCCTGACCAACTCGCGCATGTGTGCGGAAGGGCGCCGGCCGATCTGCCAGGACACCGGCATCGCACTGGTGTTTCTCAAGGTTGGCATGAACCTGCAATGGGACGCGAAGTTGTCGGTGCAGGAGATGGTCAACGAAGGCGTGCGTCGCGCCTATACCAATACCGACAACGTCCTGCGCGCCTCGGTGCTCGCCGACCCGGCCGGTGCGCGCAAGAACACCAGGGACAATACGCCGGCGGTGGTGCACTACGAGATCGTGCCGGGCGATCACCTGGAAGTGATCTGCGCGGCCAAGGGCGGCGGCTCCGAGGCCAAGTCCAAGTTCGCGATGCTCAATCCATCAGACTCCATCGTCGACTGGGTGATCAAGACGGTGCCGACCATGGGGGCCGGCTGGTGCCCGCCGGGCATCCTCGGCATCGGCATCGGCGGCACGCCGGAGAAGGCGATGCTGCTGGCGAAGGAATCGATCATGGCGCCGGTGGACATCCAGGAACTCAAGGCACGCGGGCCGCAAACTCGCGCCGAGGAACTGCGCCTGGAGGTTTTCGACAAGGTCAATGCGCTGGGCATCGGCGCGCAGGGTCTGGGCGGCCTGACCACGGTGCTCGACGTCAAGGTGCTGGATTACCCGACCCACGCCGCCAATCTGCCGGTGGCGATGATTCCCAACTGCGCGGCGACGCGCCATGTGCATTTTCACCTCGACGGCAGCGGCCCTGCCAAGCTCGAGCCGCCGCGCCTGGAGGATTGGCCCAAGGTCACATGGAAGGCCAACACCGACGTCGCCATGCGCGTGAACCTCGATACCCTGACCCGGGAAGAAGTCGCCGGCTGGAAGCCGGGGCAGACGCTGCTGCTCAACGGCAAGATGCTCACCGGCCGCGACGCCGCGCACAAGCGCATCGCCGACATGCTCGCCAAAGGCGAACCGCTGCCGGTGGATTTCAGCAACCGCGTGATCTACTACGTCGGCCCGGTCGACCCGGTGCGCGACGAAGTCGTTGGCCCCGCCGGCCCGACCACGGCCACGCGCATGGACAAGTTCACCGAGATGATGCTGGCCAGAACCGGGCTGATTTCGATGATCGGAAAATCCGAACGCGGACCGGTCGCCATCGAAGCGATCAAGAAGCACAAGAGCGCTTACCTGATGGCGGTCGGCGGTGCCGCATACCTCGTCGCCAAGGCGATCAGGTCGGCCAAGGTCGTTGGCTTTGCCGATCTGGGCATGGAAGCCATCTACGAATTCGAAGTGAAGGACATGCCGGTGACGGTGGCCGTGGACAGCCACGGAACTTCCGTGCACCAGACGGGTCCCGCACAGTGGCAGGCCAAAATCGGCAAAATACCGGTGGTCGTCGCCTGATCCCTCCCCAACAAGAGCAATCCGATGAAAATAGGTTTCCGTTGGTTATGTTTTGGCGGGCTGCTGGCCTGCGCCGGCGCCATGGCATTTGCCCTGTACCTGGAGTTTTTCAAGGGCTACGAGCCGTGTCCGATGTGCATTTTCCAGCGTGTGGCGATGATCGCCTGCGGGTGCTTTTTCCTGCTCGGCTGGGTCTTCGGCCCCAAGACCTGGGGCCGCTGGGTCTATGCCGGGTTGGCGGAGTTGTCGGCGATCGCCGGCGCCCTGATCGCCGCACGCCACGTCTGGCTGCAATCCCTGCCGGAAGACCAGGTGCCGTCCTGCGGCGGCACGCTGCAATACATGCTGAAAATGCACCCCTTGAACGACGTCATCATGGCCGTGCTCAAGGGCGATGCCAGCTGCGCCAAGATCACTGCGCAGTGGCTCGGGCTGAGCCTGCCGATGTGGACGCTGATCGGTTTCGTGGCGCTGGCCGCTTACGCGATCTCCGCCCCGATCCTCGCCAGGGCATTCGAAAGACAGAACACGCTGCGCTGAACCCTGATCCATTCCGGAGCTGAAATGAGCTTAGCCACCACGGATATTTCCGACGCCCATCCCGAGGCACAGGTTTGTGAACCGCTATTCGCCGACTTCGGCGGCCTGCTGGATTTCCACGGCCCGATCCGCACGCTGAAAGTCTTCGAGGACAATGCCCTGGTGCGCAGCACGCTCGAGACGCCCGGAAAGGGAGCCGTGCTGGTAGTGGACGGTGGCGGCTCGATGCGCTGTGCGCTGGTGGGCGGCAACCTCGGCGTGCTGGCGGTCAAGAATGGCTGGGCCGGCATCGTCGTCAACGGCTGCATCCGTGACTCCGAGGAAATCTCCCTGCAGGCCGTCGGCGTCAAGGCACTGGCGGTGCACCCGCGCAAGAGCGAAAAGGGCCTGCACAGCGGTCATCTCGACAAGACCGTGAGTTTTGCCGGCGTCACCTTTACGCCGGGAGCGTATCTGTACGCCGATGCCGACGGCATCGTGGTGACCCAAACCGCAGTTCACCGCTGAAATCCACTGCCGGGCCCTCGATGCACGGCCCGGCGACATAGTGCTGGACCTGGTGCGCCGCTATAATCGCGGCCCCGATTTTGTCTGTTTTTTGAAATTGCCACGGAGATTTGCATGAACACGCCGAAGGGTATTGAGATCACCGGCCCGATGAAGAAGGGCTATGAAAAAATCCTCACTCCGGAGGCGCTCAAGTTCGTCGCCAAGCTGGTCCGCAAGCACGGTGCGCGCCGCGATGCGCTGCTGGCGCTGCGCGATCAGCGCCAGGCCATCATCGACAAGGGCAAGTTGCCGGACTTCCTCAAGGAAACCAGGAAAATCCGCGACGGCAAGTGGAAGATCGCCGGCATCCCGGCCGACCTCCAGGATCGGCGTGTGGAGATCACCGGGCCGGTCGAGCGCAAGATGATCATCAATGCGCTGAACTCGGGCGCCAAGTGCTTCATGGCCGATTTCGAGGATTCCGCGGCGCCGACCTGGGACCTGATGATCGAAGGCCATATCAACCTCTTCGACGCCGTGCGTCGCAAGATCAGCTTCACCAACGAGGCCGGCAAGCAGTACAAGCTGAACAAGGACATCGCCACGCTGATCGTGCGCCCGCGCGGCTGGCACCTCAACGAGAAGCACATCCTGGTCGACGGCAAGCCCGCGCCCGGCGGCATCGTCGATTTCGCGCTGTTTTTCTTCCATAACGCCAAGGAACTGATCAAGCGCGGCAGCGGCCCGTACTTCTATCTGCCGAAGATGCAGTCGCACCTGGAAGCGCGCCTGTGGAACAGCATCTTCGTCGACGCCCAGAACGAGCTGAAAATCCCGCAGAAGACGATCAAGGTGACGGTGCTGATCGAGACCCTGTGGGGCGCGTTCGAGATGGAGGAAATCCTCTATGAACTGCGCAATCACATCGTCGCGCTCAACTGCGGCCGCTGGGACTACATCTTCAGCACCATCAAGACCCTGAAGAACCGCGCCGACTGGGTCGTGCCGGACCGCTTCCAGGTCACGATGGACAAGCATTTCCTCGACAGCTATTCCAAGCTGCTGTGCCAGGTCTGCCACAAGCGTGGCGCGCAGGCGATGGGCGGCATGGCCGCGTTCATCCCGGTCAAGGGTAACGAGGAACTGAACAAGGCCGCGTTCGACAAAGTTCGCGCCGACAAGCTGCGCGAGGTCAAGAACGGCCACGACGGCACCTGGGTCGCGCATCCGGGGCTGGTGCAGGTGGCGATGGATGTGTTCAACGAGCACATGCCGCAGCCCAACCAGCTCTCGAACCTGTGCAGCGGCTACAAGATCAAGGCGGCCGACCTTCTGACGCGGCCCGAGGGCCAGATCACCGAGACCGGTCTGCGCATGAACATCAATGTCGGCATCCAGTACGTGGAATCGTGGATCCGCGGCAACGGCTGCGTGCCGCTGCACAACCTGATGGAAGACGCGGCCACCGCCGAAATCTCGCGCACGCAGGTCTGGCAGTGGCTCAAGCAAAACGTCGCCATGCAGGACGGGCGCAAGGTCACGCGTGAGCTGGTGCTGCGCGTGATCGACGAAGAGCTGGCAGGTATCCGCAAGCAGCTGGGCGATGAACGCTATTACGCCGGCCGTTTCGCCGAGGCGGCGGGCATCTTCGCGCGGCTGTCGACGGCCTCGACCTGCACGGACTTCCTGACTTTGCCGTCCTACGACTACCTCGACTAAGCTGTCGCAGGGGCTGCAGGTCACGCAATGAGGGCGCAGCGATGCGCCCTCATTTCATGTGGGGCAGGATCGCCATCGGCGTCATGAAAAACATACTCGTGGTTTATTTCTCGCAGACCGGACAATTGCGACGGGTCGCCGAGTCGGTCTGCGCGCCCCTGGTCGCCGACGCCGGCGTGCAGGTGGACTGGTGCGCATTGCGGCCGCAGCAGGCGTATCCGTTTCCGTGGCCGTTCTTCAAGTTCTTCGACCAGTTCCCCGAGGCGGTGCATGGCGTGCCGCCCGTGCTCGAGCCCCTGAACCTGCCTGCCGGCAAGCGCTATGACCTGGTGATCCTGGCGTACACCGTCTGGTACCTGTCCCCGGCGCCACCGGTCACCGCTTTTCTCAAATCCGCACAGGGCAGGGCGCTGCTGCGCGACACCCCGGTCATCACGCTGATCGCCTGTCGCAACATGTGGCTGATGGCGCAGGAGAAAACCAAGCTGATGCTCACCGAGGCCGGTGCCAGGCTTTGCGACAACATCGTGTTTACCGACAAGGGCAGCAGCCTGGCGACCTTCATCACTACGCCGCGCTGGATGCTGACCGGCAAGACCGACGCGCTCTGGGGCATTTTCCCCAGGCCGGGGATCAGCGATGCCGACATCGCGGCCGGCGGCCGGTTCGGGCATGCGATCCTCGCCGCCCTGCGCTGCGCACGACTCGACGGGCACCGGCCTGTGCTGACCGGTTTGCAGGCCGCCTGTGTCGATGACCGGCTCATCGCCAGCGAGCGGATCGGTGCGCGGAGTTTTTCCATCTGGGGCCGGCTGGTGATGCGCGCCGGGCCGCAGGGCGCCGCCCTGCGCAGGATCGTGCTGCTGCTTTACGTTGCCTTCCTGGTGACGATGATCGTCACCGTGGTGCCGCTGACGATGCTGCTGCGTGCCTTGCTGCGCCCGCTGCTGGCGCACAGGCTGCGACAACTCAAGGCACGTTTTGAGCAACCCTCCGGCTGCGGCAGCGAGCGGATGGCGGATTTTCGGCAATGACCGGCGCTGCGGCCTACATCACGCGCGCCGCGGCCTTCCTGCCCAATCAGCCGGTGGGCAACGAGCGGATCGAGCAGGTGCTGGGGCAGGTCGGTGCGCGGCCCTCACGCGCCCGCGCGATCGTGCTGCGCAGCAATGGTATCCGCCAGCGGCATTACGTGATCGACCCGGCCAGTGGTGCGATCACGCACAACAACGCGCAGCTCACGGCTGCGGCCGTGCGCGGTTTGCTGCAGCCGGGTTTTGCGCTGGATGACATCGAGGTCCTGGCCTGCGGCACCAGTTCGCCCGACCAGATCGCGCCCAATCACGCGGTGATGGTGCACGGCGAATTGCGCAATCCGCCGTGCGAAGTGATGGCAGCCGCAGGCATCTGCGTTTCAGGCGTGATGGCGCTGAAATACGGTTACATGTCGGTGCTGGCGGGCCTGTCGAAAAATGCCGTGACGACCGGCTCCGAAACCGCTTCGCTGGCGATGCGCGCACATAATTTCTCGGCCGAAAACGACGCGCGCGTCGCCGCCATGGAAAAAAATCCGGGACTGGCATTCGAGAAGGACTTCCTGCGCTGGATGCTGTCGGACGGAGCCGGCGCGCTGTTGCTGCAACACCGGCCCAATCCGCAGGGGCTTTCCCTGCGGATCGAATGGATCGACCAGTTTTCCTACGCCAACGAGCAGCAGGTCTGCATGTACGCCGGCGCCGAGAAGCATGCCGATGGCAGCCTGATCGGTTGGCGGCAGGTCGAGCCTCAGGCATTGCTCGACCGCTCGGTGCTGACGCTCAAGCAGGACGTGCGGCTACTCGACAGCGGCATCCGCGATGCGACCCGCAAGGGCTTCGATGCCTTGCGCAAGCGCCGCAGACTCGGTGCCGGCGATGTGGATTGGTTCCTGCCGCATTACTCGTCGGAATATTTCCGCTCGGTGCTCTACGAGGTGATGCCGGAAGAGGTCAGGATTCCCTACGAGCGCTGGTTCACCAACCTCACGACCAAGGGCAACGTCGGCGCAGCGTCGATGTACCTGATGATCGAGGAGCTGTTCTCCAGCGGTCGCCTGCGACCCGGCGAGCGTATCCTCTGTTACGTGCCGGAGAGCGGGCGCTTCTCCACCGCGTTCGTCTACCTGACGGTGACCACGGCCT
>DATMTG010000389.1:0-10351 GCA_035565075.1 Stenotrophobium sp. | reverse complement strand
CGTGCTGCCGCATTCAGTTCATCTCACAACACCGGAGTTATCGCCATGTCTTTCCTGATTCTCGGTCTGGTGATTTTCCTCGGCGCGCATTCGCTGCGCCTCTTCGCCGACGGCTGGCGGCAGCGGCAGATCGAGCGGCTTGGGGTCAACGGCTGGAAGGGTTTGTTCTCGCTGGTGTCGATCGCCGGTTTCGTGCTGATCGTGTGGGGCTTCGGGCAGGCGCGGTTGCAGCCGGAGCTGCTGTACACGCCGCCGCCCGCTCTGCGTCACCTGAACGCGCTGTTCACACTGGTGGCGTTCGTCCTGTTCGTGGCGGCGAAGGTGCCGCGCAACCATTTCAAGCAGAAGATCGGTCACCCGATGCTGGCGTCGGTGAAGACCTGGGCGTTCGGACACCTGCTGGCGACCGGCATGCTGCATGACGTGGTGCTGTTCGGCACGTTCCTGCTCTGGGCCGTCGCCAATTTCGTGGTTTCGCGCCGCCGCGACCGGCTGGCCGGCACGACCTACCCTGCGGGCACGCTGGCCGGCGATGTGCTGACGGTGGTGATCGGCGTGGCGGCCTGGGTGGCATTCGCGTTCTGGCTGCACACGCGCTGGATCGGGGTCAGCCCGTTCGCCTGAGCGAAGTCGCGGCACGCAGTCGTGAACTGCATCATGCCGCGGAATCCGGCGAAGGAGCCCTGATCGCGTCGTAGGCGGACAGCGCCCGCTTCCGTGTGGCCGCAAGATCGACGATGGGCAAAGGGTAGCCGCTGCCGGCGAGCAGCGCCGGCTGTTGCCAGGGCGCGTGGAGAACATCATCGGGCAGCGCGGCGAGTTCGGGCAGCCAGCGGCGCAGGTAGCGGCCCTGCGGATCGAACTTCCGCGACTGCAACACCGGATTGAAAATCCGGTAGTACGGTGCGGCGTCGGCGCCGCAGCCGGCGACCCATTGCCAGCCCAGCGTGTTGTTGGCGAGGCTGGCATCCACCAGGGTGTCCCAGAACCAGCGTGCGCCTTCCTGCCACGGGATCAGCAGGTTCTTGATCAGCAGGCTGGCAACGATCATGCGCACGCGGTTGTGCATCCAGCCGGTCGCCCAGAGCTGGCGCATGCCGGCATCGACGATGGGAATGCCGGTACGGCCGCGCTGCCAGGCTTCGAGGTCGCCGGCATGGTCGCTGCGCGTGCGCCACGGGAAACGCGCGAATTTGTCTGCGTACAACGGCGTGTCTGGCGTCTGTGGGTCGTGATAGAGCAGGTGATGCGCGAACTCGCGCCAGCCGAGCTCGCGGACGAAATGTTCGCCGCTGGCCAGCGTGCCGGGCGCATCGGTGCCGGCCAGGTGCGCCTGTACGCAGGCGACGGCCTGGCGTGGGCCGATTTCGCCGAAATGCAGATGCGCCGACAACGACGACGTCGCGGCGCTGCCGGGAAGGTCGCGTGCGCTGCTGTAGTTGGCGAGGCGCTGGTCGCAAAATCCGGTGAGTTGTGCCCATGCGCCCGCTTCGCCGGGTTGCCAGCAGGCCGCGAAGCCGGCATCCCAGGCGATGCCGGGTCGCAGCTCCAGGGCGTCCAGCGGCAGGCCGGGCGGTAACGGTTCCGGCGTATTGATCCTGTCGGGCGCGGCAAGTGGTACCGGATGGCCGAGCCGGGCCGAGGCGTTGCGCCAGAACGGCGTGAACACGCGGTAGGGCCCCGCCGCGCCGGTTTTCAGGGTCCACGGCTCGAACAGCAGGGCGCTGTTGAAGCTCTCGACCTCGATGCCGTCGCTGCGCAACGCATCCTTCACACGGCGATCGCGGACGATGCTCGCGGGTTCGTACAGGCGGCTCCAGTAGACGGCGCGGGCGCCGGTTTCCGCGATCAGGCTGCGCAGGGTGGCAAGGCTGTCGCCGCGCCGGATGATCAGCGACGCCCCCAGCGCCGCCAGCCCGTCGCCCAGGGCCGCAAGGCTGTGATGCAGCCACCAGCGGCTCGCGGCGCCGGGGGGCCACGGCGCCTCTTCTTCCGGCGCATGGATGTAGACCGGCAACACGCGTTCGTGCCGCTGGCAGGCTGCCAGCAGGGCGGGGTGGTCGGACAGGCGCAGGTCGCGGCGAAGCCACAGAATGGCAGTGGACATGGCATCAAGCTTAAGGGCTGGAGCCCGGGTATACGCAAAAACCGCCGGTGCCGACGCGTATAATTCGGCGCTTATGACCGACGCCCTCGCCATTTCCGGCATCCGCAAGACCTACGGCAGGATCGAAGCCCTGAAAGGCGTCGATTTCCAGATCCGGCGCGGCGAGTTCTTCGGCCTGCTCGGGCCCAACGGCGCCGGCAAATCCACGCTGATCAGCATCATCGCCGGCCTGGTGCGCGCCACCCAGGGACGCATCCGCGTGCTGGGTCACGACACCGTGAGCGACTGGCGCGCGGCGCGGCGCAGCATCGGCGTGGTGCCGCAGGAGCTGGTGTTCGACCCGTTCTTCAACATCGTCGACATGCTGCGCCTGCAGGCCGGCTATTACGGCTGCGGCCGTGAAAACTGGCCGTGGATCGATCATCTGCTGGAGCAGCTCGATCTGTCCGGCAAGCGCGGTTCGAGCATGCGCGCGCTGTCCGGCGGCATGAAACGCCGCGTGCTGATCGCGCAGGCGCTGGTGCACAAGCCGCCGGTGGTGATTCTCGATGAACCGACCGCGGGCGTCGATGTGGAGCTGCGCCGCACCCTGTGGAAATTCATGCGCGAGCTACACCGGGCCGGCACCACCGTGGTGCTGACCACGCATTACCTGGAAGAAGCGCAGGACCTGTGCGAGCGCATCGCCATCCTCGACAAGGGCGAGCTGCGCGCACTCGAGACCACGGAGAACCTGCTGGCCAAGCACCCGTTCCGCTTCCTGCGGCTCAAGCTCGCGGACGCCGGCAGGCTGCCGCCGGATCTGCGCGCGCTGGTGACCAGCGAAAAGGGCGGCACGCTGGAGCTGAAGCTGGAAAGCGGCCGTCATCCCATCGGCGGCGTGCTGGAGGCGTTGCGCGCATCCGGCAGCGGCATCGAGGACATCCATACGCGCGAGCCGACGCTTGAAGACATTTTCGTGGAGCTGACCCGATGAACGACCAGCTCGGTTTCTACACGCTGCTGAAGAAAGAGGTCAAGCGCTTCTGGAGCGTGCTGGGCCAGACCGTGACCGCGCCGGTGGTGACGGCGCTGCTCTACCTGCTGGTGTTCGCGCAAGCGATGAGCGGTCGCGTCGAGGTGTATCCGGGCGTCAACTACACCGAGTTCCTGGTGCCGGGGCTGGTGATGATGACGATCATCCAGAACGCTTTCGCCAACACCTC
The DNA here is from genome assembly GCA_035565075.1 of Stenotrophobium sp. Lineage (GTDB taxonomy): Bacteria > Pseudomonadota > Gammaproteobacteria > Nevskiales > Nevskiaceae > Stenotrophobium. The sequence continues at coordinate 7,039 of DATMTG010000389.1, read as the reverse complement.
GTCCAGCCTGGTGCAGTCCAAGCTGCTCGGCAACCTGGTGTTCCTGATGATGGCGCCGCTGAGTCCGCTGGAATGGTTCGGCGCCTACGTGCTGGCGGCGTTGCTGCGCGCGGCGCTGGTGGCGCTGGCGATGACCGCGGTGACGCTGTTCTTCGTGCACCTGCCGGTGCACGAGCCGTTGGTCCTTCTGGCGATGTTCGTGCTGTCCGCAGGCACCCTTGCGGTGCTGGGCATCATCGCCGGCATCGTCTCGTCGAAATTCGACCATATCGCCGCCTTCACCAATTTCCTGATCACGCCGATGTCGTTCCTGTCGGGCGTGTTCTACTCGGTGCATGCCTTGCCGCCGTTCTGGTACAAGGCTTCGCACTTCAACCCGTTTTTCTACATGATCGACGGCTTCCGCTATGGCTTTTTCGGCGTCGCCGACATGCCGGTTGGCCAGAGCCTGCTGGCGACCGCGGTTTTCTTCGTGGTGCTGTCGGCGATCTGCCTGTGGATGCTGATGACCGGTTACAAGCTGAGAAATTGATGATGAACAAGGATGAAATCAAGACCCTGATCGAGGCCGGCCTGCCGGGCGCGCAAGTGACCGTGCGCGGCGACGATGGGCAGCACTTCGAAGCCGACGTGGTCTGCGCGGCGTTCGCCGGCAAGCTGCCGCTGGCGCAGCACCGCATGGTCTATGCCACGCTGGGCGAACGCATGGGCCGCGAGATCCATGCGCTGCAGCTCAGGACGCGGGCCGCCTGATGGACAAGTTCATCGTCGAGGGCAACGGCCCACTGTCGGGCGAGGTCGCCGCCAGCGGCGCCAAGAACGCGGCGCTGCCGATCCTCTGCGCCAGCCTGCTGTCGGACGAGCCCCTGCATCTGACCAACCTGCCGAAGCTGTGGGATATCGGCACGACGCGGAAATTATTGACGCAGATGGGCGTGGACGTGCAGCAGCCGGATCCGCACGAGTGCGTGGTCGACGCCCGCTCCATCACCACCTGCGTCGCGCCCTACGAACTGGTGCGTACCATGCGCGCCTCCATCCTCGTGCTCGGTCCGTTGCTGGCCAAGCGCGGCGAGGCGCATGTGTCGCTGCCCGGCGGTTGCGCCATCGGCGCGCGGCCGGTGGACCTGCATCTGATGGGCCTGAAGGCGATGGGCGCCGAGATCAATCTCGAGGGCGGCTTCATCCACGCCAAGGCCAGCCGGCTCAAGGGCGCGCGGATTTATTTCGACACGGTGACGGTCACCGGCACCGAAAACCTGATGATGGCGGCGGTGCTGGCCGAGGGCGAGACCCTCCTGGAAAACGCCGCGCGCGAGCCGGAGGTGGTGGACCTTGCGCGCTGCCTGCGTGCCATGGGCGCGAAGATCGAGGGAGACGGCAATACCACCATCCGCATCCAGGGCGTGAAGACCCTGCATGCCGCCACGCATCGCATCCTGCCGGATCGCATCGAGTCGGGGACGTTCCTGGTTGCCGGCGCGGTCTCGCGTGGCCGCGTGCGCGTCACCCGCACCGAGCCGGGCCTGCTCGACGCCGTGCTGGTGAAACTGCAACAGGCCGGCGCGATGATCCGCACCGGGGTCGATTTCATCGAAGTCGACATGCAGGGTCGCCGGCCCAGGGCGGTGAATCTCCACACCATGCCGCATCCGGGATTTCCCACCGACATGCAGGCGCAGTTCATGGCGCTCAACTGCCTGGCCGAGGGCGTCGGCGTGATCAAGGAAACGATTTTCGAAAACCGTTTCATGCACGCGCAGGAACTGCTGCGCCTGGGCGCGGATATCCGCATCGAAGGCAATACCGCCGTGATCACCGGCAAGGAGTCGCTGACGGCCGCGCCGATAATGGCCACCGATCTGCGCGCTTCGGCGTCGCTGGTGATCGCCGCGCTGGCCGCACAGGGCGAAACCATCATCGACCGCATCTACCACATGGATCGCGGCTATGAAGACATCGAGGGCAAGTTCACCGCGCTCGGGGCGAAGATCAAGCGGGTGTCGAAACTGATGTAGGCGCCTGCACCCAGACCACCGGCTGGCGCAGGCTGGCCCAGCGTTCGAAGTGCGGACCGTAATGCTGCTCGATCGCCGCGCGCTTGATCTTGAGCGTTGGCGTGATGAAGCCGTTGTCCACGCTCCACTGTTCCGGCACGACCGCCACGAAATCGAGCTGCTCATGCGGGTCCAGCATGGCATTGACGGACTCCAGGTGCGTGGCCAGCGCGTTCGTCAAGGCGGCGCGTGAGCCGGGGTCCTGACTGCGAGTCCACTCGTCCTGCGGCAGCATCAGGATCGCAAAAGGCTGCGGGAAACTGGCGCCGGTCACGCAGCTGGCTTCGATCTTGGAGCAGGCGCCGAGCTTGTTCTCGATCGGCGCCGGCGCGACGTACTTGCCCTTGCTGGTCTTGAACTGCTCCTTGGCGCGGCCGGTGATGCGCAGCCGTCCGGCTTCGTCGACGACGCCGACATCGCCGGTGCGCTGGTAGCCGTCGTCGGTAAACGCTTCGCGGGTTTTTCCCGGCTCCTTGTAATAGCCGAGCATGTCGCAGGGACTTTTGACCAGCACTTCGCCGATTTCGGAAAACTTCACCTGCACACCCTCCTGCGGGGTGCCGACGTAGCCGACGCGCACCTGTCCCGGGCGCGTGCAGTGCGAGATCGCAAAATTCTCGGACATGCCGTACAGCTCCAGCAATTCAAGTCCGAGATCGCGATACCACTGCAGGATTTCCGGCGGCAGCGGCGCCGCGCCCACCAGGGCGTAACGCACCGCATCCAGCCCCAGTTGCTGCAGGACCTGCTGCTTGACGGCCGGAGCCTTCTGCGGATCGCGTAACAGGGTGGCAAGCTGCTCCTGCGGCAGCTTGGCAAAAACGCCCTGCTGGAATTTTGTCCAGAGTCGCGGCACGGTGCCGAAAAGGGTCGGGTGCGCACGCCTCAGGTCTTGCGCAAACGTCGCCAGCCCTTCGGAAAAAAAGATGCGGCAGCCGGTCTGGATCGCATAGGTCTCGATCAGGATGCGTTCGGCAACGTGCGCCAGCGGCAGGTGCGACAACACGCGGTCGTCGGCGCTGCCGTCGAACATCCGCGCCATGATCCGGGGCGCGAGGGCCAGAGTGGCGAAGCGGTGCATCACGCCCTTGGGTGTGCCGGTGGTGCCGAAGGTATAGACGATGGTGGCCAGTGCCTCCGCGGGACGCACCGGGTTGCCGGGCAGGGGCGCGGTGTCGGCAATGATCTGCTCCCAGTCCGGCAGGCCGGCGGCCGGCGCGGCCAGCGGCATGCGGATGGCGCGGACGCCATCGGGAATGCCGCTCTCCATCGCTTCGGCATTGTCCAGTGCGCCGATGAAGCAGGCCCTGGCCTCGGAATGTTCGAGGATCTGCCGCACGGAGGCACCGGTCAGCGACGGGTAGACCGGCACGCTGACGTGTCCGGCCATCCAGATCGCGTAGTCGGCGAGGACCCACCACGCGCAGTTTTTCGACATCAGGGCGATATGCGAGCCCGGCGGCCAGCCAAAAGCGTGCAGATAGGCGGCCATGCGCCGCGCCTCGTCCACGGCCTGTGCCCAGGTCCAGTTGCGCACGTCACCATTCAGCGGCTGGGTCAGGTGGATGTCGTCGGCACGCGCCTGCTGCCAGTGCCAGATGCGTTGCAGGGGCAGTTCTTGTTCGGTGACATGCGGCATGCAGATCTCCAGCGATGGTCTCTCGGCGCTGGGCCGGATATTACCCTGCACAGCAGCGTGAGCGGAGTTTCCTTAGAATACGCGACCTATGACAACGCTCACCATTGCCCTGTCCAAGGGACGCATCCTCGAAGACAGCCTGCCGCTGCTCGAGAAGATCGGCCTGCGCCCCGCAGGCGATATCGGCCGCCTGTTGCGCGTGCCGACCAATCACGCCGACGTCAGCCTGCTGATCATCCGTCCGGCCGATGTGCCGACGTTCGTGGAATACGGCGCGGCGGACATGGGGGTCACCGGCAAGGATGTGCTGATGGAGCATGGCGGCGAAGCCCTGTACGAGCCGCTGGATCTCGGCATCGCGCGCTGCCGGCTGTCGATCGCGCAGAAAAAAAACGCGCCGCCGCGCGACGGGAATCGCCGCCTGCGGGTGGCGACCAAGTATCCGGAGCTGACGCGCCGTCACTACGCCGCGCGCAACCAGCAGGTCGAAATCATCAAGCTCTACGGCTCGATGGAGCTGGCGCCGCTGGTAGGACTGGCGGACGTCATCGTCGACCTGGTCGATACCGGCAACACGCTCAAGGCCAACGGCCTGGTCGAGACCGAGATCATCACGCCGATCAGCGCGCGCATGGTGGTCAACAAGGCGTCGATGAAAGTGAAGCACGCCGTAGTGCGGGAGTGGCTGGGCAGGCTGCGCGAGGTGTGTGCGGATGCCTGAGATCACTCGCCTGTCGACGCGCGACGCCGGGTTCGAGCCGGCTTTCGCCGGTTTACTGGACCGCGCGCCCGAGCAGGATGCCGGTGTCATGCAGACGGTCGAGAAGATCGTTGCCGACGTGTGCGCGCGCGGCGATGCCGCGCTGGTCGAACTGACCAATCGCCACGATCGCCGCAACATCAAGACTGCGGCCGAGCTGGAAATATCCGAAGCCCAGTGTGCCGCTGCGTGGAGCGCACAGCCGGATGCACTGCGTGGTGCGCTGGAGCGTGCCGCAACGCGGGTTCGTGCGTACGCCGAGCACCAGAAAATCGCAGAGTTTTCCTTTGCGGACCAGCACGGCAATCAACTCGGTCAGCGGGTCACCCCGCTGGACCGCGCCGGTCTCTATGTGCCAGGCGGTAAGGCGGCGTATCCGTCATCGGTGTTGATGAATGCGATTCCGGCCAGGGTCGCGGGCGTTGCTGAAATCATCATGGTGGTTCCGGCGCCTGATGGCGAACTCAATTCCGTGGTGCTGGCGGCGGCGCATCTCGCGGGTGTGGATCGCGTCTTCACGCTCGGCGGGGCGCAGGCCATCGCTGCTCTGGCGTATGGGACCCAGACCATTCCGGCGGTGGACAAGATCGTCGGACCGGGCAATGCCTACGTGGCAGCGGCCAAGCGCATCGTCTTCGGACAGGTCGGGATCGATTCGATTGCCGGGCCGTCCGAGATCGTGGTGGTCTGCGATGGCTTGACCGAACCCGGATGGATTGCGATGGACCTGTTCTCTCAGGCCGAGCACGGCGAGGATTCGCAGTCGATCCTGATTTCGCCGGATGCCACATTCCTGGACCGTGTCGCCGCGGCAATGGATGCACGCATCGCCGGGCTGCCGCGCGCCGATACTGTTCGCGCATCGATCAGCAATCGCGGGGCGCTGATTGCGACGCGCGATCTGGATGAGGCGATCGCGCTGACCAACCGCATCGCTCCGGAGCACCTGGAGTTGTCGGTGGCCGCGCCGCACGACTGGTTGCCCAAGGTGCGTCACGCCGGTGCCGTGTTCCTGGGGCGGCATACGCCGGAGGCCTTCGGAGATTATTGCGCGGGGCCCAACCACGTGCTGCCGACTTCGCGCGCGGCGCGCTTCTCCAATCCGCTGGGCGTCTATGAATTCCAGAAGCGCACGAGCTTGATAGAGTGCAGTGCTGAGGGAGCAAAAGTGCTGGCCGACATCGCCGGCACCATCGCTGACGCGGAAGGTTTGCAGGCGCATGCGGCGAGTGCGCGTGACCGCTTATAGGACCGCCCGGCTGCGGTGATGCGGTCGCGCCTACTCGGCGCTGCCACATGAAGCTTCGACGATCTTTCGTAGCGCCCGATAGCCCACGACCAGCCGGGGTCCCGGCCGCCCAAGAAATTCTTCGCTGATCGCGTGCACGTGACCGTTGCGAACGGCCGGGATGGCGTCGTGACCGGGCCTGCGCGCAACGACATCGGCGCGGTAGTTCTGCACCTTGACACCGCACCAGCTCATCACGATGACGTCAGGCGCGGCGTCGACGACCGCCGCGTCGTGCAGTGTCACACTTTTGCCGGCGTGATTGCCCCAGGGATTCTCGCCACCCGCAAGTTCGAGCACGCCGTTGACCCAGGAGCCGCACGCGGGCGCGATGACCGGCTTGGGCCACCATTCCACCAGAACGCGCGGGCGCTTCGCGGGTGTCACGGCTGGCATCTGCGCCTGCATCTGCGCAACCAGCGCGCGGCCGCGTGCAAGGACGCCGAGTGCTTCCGCAATCTCGATGATGTTGTCATAGACCTCATCGAGGCTCAGCGGATCAATCACCAGCAACGGCAGACCCTGCGCACGCAGTGCATCGACGATGCGCTCGTGGCCGGGCACGGTCAGCGAGGTCAGCACCAGATCAGGCTTGAGCGCCAACACCTGCGCGACGTCGAGCTCCAGATCACGTCCAAGCTTGGGCAGCGGCGCGACGATTTCCGGCGGGTAGTCGGAGTCCGCATCGACGCCGACCAGCATGTCAGCGCAGCCTAGCGCACAGACGATCTCGGTGTTCGAGCAGGTGTGGCTGACGACTCGCAAGGGACGATCAGTCGCCGAGTCTGGCGAGAATTTTTGGGGCGCTGCGTTTCCAGGCTGCGGTCAGTGCCTTGGCGATCAGCTTGCCGGCGAACGGGATCCTGGAATCGAACCGGATCACGTATTCCACCCGCGTGTTCGGTCCGCGACTGCTGAAATCGATGATGCCGATATGGTTCTTGAGCGGGCTGCCGCGGCTGATGCTGTACTGGATGCTCTTGGGGGCCTCGAAGCCGACGATGGTTTCATCAAAGCTCAGCGGGCCCGGGCCCATCCGCCGCACCGACCCCAGGCCATTGGGCTGGTCCGGGTCGCTGCTTTTCTTGACCACACGGCAGCCGGCGCCGAACAGCGTGGCGAACTTTTCGTGATCGGCGAAAAACGCAAAGACTTTTTCGCGCGGGGCGTTGACGGTTTCGTTGATGCGGACTTCATACTGAGGCATGGGGTTCTCCATTGGGTTGGCGGTCATGATAACGGCCGCTCTGCTAAACTTCCCGCGGGAGCCGGCCAAGACAACCGCTGCCGCCGCA
>DATMTG010000388.1:0-6896 GCA_035565075.1 Stenotrophobium sp. | reverse complement strand
GGGATGGATAGATTGACGGACATTTTATGGACTCCGGCACATAAAGGTGCGCTGATTGCCGGCTGTGTGCAACTGATCGAGTCGCGAATCGCCAGCCGTGGCGGCCTCAAGGGCATGGCGCTGAAAACCGGCCTGAGCATGCTCAAGGCCCGGAAACCGGGCATCCTCGAGCGCGCCACCGCAAAGCTCCTGCCCGATTTTATCGCGGCGCTCGAACCGCTGTACCAGCACTGCGTGTCCAGCGGCAACCCGAATTTCCCGTTGTACCTGCAGCTGCATGCGCCGCGAGCGACGCAAGCCCTGCTCGAAGTGGCCGACCAGCGCGTGGCCGACAGCGGCAGCCACGGCACCCAGTCCGCCTACGCCAAGCTGCGCGGCACCGCAGAAACCGAAGTGCTGGCGGCCATCCCGGGCCTTGCGAAGTTGATCGGGCAGCATCTGCCCTGAATCAGGGATTCCTAGTGGATGTAGCGGCTGGATACCGTTGCCGGCAGGAAATCGCTTTCCCGCATCGGGATGTTGAACTGCATGGGTGGATCCTGTGCCAGCAGGCGGTTGACGAAATAGCGCCCGTCCTTGAGGTCGTAGACCACCATCGGCATGCAGTTCGAACTCTGTGAACTGTAGATCGGCAGCAGGTGCCCTTCCTGGAAGCGCCAGAGTTGTCCCTTGGGATCGTAGTTCTCCACCAGCACGACGTTCCAGCTGTCCTCATCGACATAGAACACCCGCTTGCCGAACGCGTGATGCTCGCCGTTGCGCAGCGTCGCCTCGATCACCCAGACCCGATGCAGCTCATAGCGCGTCGCATCCTGGTTGAAGTGATGTGGCGTCAGCAGCTGCGAATATTTGTAGTGCCCATCGCTGATGCGGTAGCTGTTGTACGGGATATAAATCTCACGCTTGCCCACGAGTTTCCAGACATAGCGGTCGAACGCGCCGTTGTACATGTCCACCATGTCGATGAACATCAGGTTTTCCGAACCCGGGAACGGCTGGTCGTAGCCCACCGGCGGAATGCGGAACATGCGCGGGATGTGCGGCGGAATCACCCAGATGCCGCGTGCCGACTTGAGCGAGTTGGCGGTCTCGTGCACCAGCGCGACGAAGTCGATGTCGCCGCGGCTCTTGCCGAACCAGGTCAGGTAGTACAGCAGGATGTTGTCCTTGGCCAGGTCCACTGGATCCTGCAGGTTGGCGTAGCGGTAGTCGACTTTCTCGGTCTGCTTGAGGTAATTGACGTCGCCATCGGTCTCCACCACCGCCTGCGTGGTCTGCGTCAGCGAACTGTTGCCGCGATAGCGCACGCGGTGATTCCACATGATCTCGACGCCATTGCCCGGCTTTGGAAACGGGAAACCCAGATGTGCGCCGACCAGTGCGTCGGACCCCAGCAGCTTGGCCTTGCCGATATTGGCCTGGGTCGCGTCGTAGATCGCCTGCGGGTAGCTGACGCTGCGCCGGGTCTGGTAGACCGGCATCTTGTAGTCGGGGAACTCGGCGAACAATGCCAGGTAGCCCGGCGTCAGCCTGTCGCGATACTGCGCAAGATTGGCGGCGGTGATGACAAACTTCGGCCGGTCGTCCGGGTACGGGTCCACCAGATGGCGGCCCGGGCGATACGTCGGCGGCCATTGTGCACGGGTGATGCCGCCGGTCCACGGCGGGATCGTGCCATCGGCATTGCCGGCGCGCTCAGCCCCGACCGGCGTCAGTTCGCCACTGGCCGGTGTGGCTGCCTGGCTTGAGTTGTCGCCGGCGGCAAGTTCCACGCTGCCGCCCAGCAGGCGCGTACTCAGCGTCACCTTATCCTCACGCTGATGCCGCTCGACCGCTGCCGCCAGCGCCTGGTCGCGCGCCTTGCCGGACTCCAGGTACTTGACCCAGGACAGCGCCAGCGCACGGCTCTTGGGATATTCGCTGGCGGCTTGAAACGCCTTGAGCGCACTGTCCACGTCCGCCTGCTGATAGCGCGCCATGCCCAGCGTCATGTACACCGGGCCGGAACGCGCACCGGCGCCGACCGCCTTTTCGAGGGCGGTAGCGGCCTCGCCGTACTGCTCGCGGTTCATGTGCATCTGCGCCAGCTGCTCGTAAAGCTCGACACTGGGCGCGGCGCGGATGGCATCCTGCAGGGCCGGAATCGCCAGGCTCGACTCGCGCGCATTGATCCACAGGCTCGCCAGCAGCTTCAGGTTCTCCGCGTTTCTGTGGACCTGGCCCGACTGCATCCAGCTCTGCAAGGTCGATGCGGCCTCGAATGGCGCACCCAGTTGCGCCGTCAGCGTCACCAGCCGGAGCCGGTCCTCTTCGGTCGTGATATAGCCCAGGTGCGCGGCGATATCCATCACCGCCAGCGCGCGCGCCTTGTCGCCGAATTTCAGGTGCAACGCCGCCAGCCGCATCCACTCTTCACGGTGCGCGGGGTCTTCACGCACCAGCTGCTCGGCCAGCGGCAGCGCCCGCTTCTGCTCGCCCGCACCCATCAGCGCAGCCAGCAAGGCGCGCTGCCAGGAGATGTCCGGCGAACGGGTCGCGGCGATACCCTTCTCCAGCAGCGGAACCGCCTCCTTGTAGCGCTTGTTCTCGACGTAGGCGGCGCCCAGGGCGATCAGCGTTTCCGTCGGAACGTTGCCGCCACGCACCTGCGCCTCCAGCTGCGGGATCATGTTCTTGTAATTGCCGGTCGCCAGGTAGATCTGCGACAGGTCTTTCTTCATCTGCTCTGCGGCGTAGCCGGACAGTGCGTTCTGCGACAGCGCTTCCTGCAGGTACTTGGCCGCCTGCGCGTAATCCTTGCGTTGCACCGCTTTTCCGGCCAGATCGCGCAGCAGCATGGCCTTGGCGTAGGGATCGGTCGTGACCTTCAGCATCTGGGCCTCGTCCTGCGGCTTGCTCTCCTGCGGCGGCGCCGGCAGGTCGCGGACTTCGCTGTGGTACTGGTCGGCCAGCGCCGGCAACGACGCCAGCGACAGGCATGACAGCAGGATGAGGACTACGCCGTACCTGAGCATCATCACTGCGACCAGTTGTACGCGCAGTCGGCGGGGTCCATCGTCACGCGCTGCTTGACCTCGCGCGCGCGGTCGCTCTCGGCGTAGATCCAGTTCGAGATGCTCTCGACCGCCGCCGCCTCGTAGACGCCGCGCGGCTCGGCGTCGATGATCTTGACGTTGCGTACGCGACCGTTGGGCATGACCGTGAAGACGGCCTCGACCCAGCCCTTGATTTTCTTCTTGCAGGCCCACTCCGGCATCTGCGGGCGCGCCGTCGACAGCGGGATCAGCGGCTTGCCGACAAACCCCTGTCCACCGCCGTAGCCGCCGCTGCCGGCGCCATTGCCGGAACCGCCGCCGCCGGCAAAACCGCCGAAACTGCCGCTGCTGCCCAGGCTCATGCTGCCGGTGCCGAGCTTGACCGGCAGATTGATCGGGCCGGCATCCACGGCCGCCATCGCCGGGGCCGGCATGTTGACCGCCGGCATGTTCATCTGCGGCAACGCCGGCGGCGCAGCGGGCGGCGGCGCGGCAGCCGCCTTGAACAACTGCTCCTCCGCCTGCGGCTGCTCGTCGGGCTTGGCCTGCACCACCTGCACCCCCTCGATCGGCGCCGGCGCGACGCCGCCGGTTTGTGCCGGCCGTATCACATGCTGCAGGAACCAGAACAGGCACAGCACCACGATCAGCGCCAGCGTCAGCGACACCAGCCAGCGTCGCTCGGGCAACCAGCGATCGGACGCCATCACCTGCATGAACGAACTCATCGATCAGCCATCGGCGGCGGGATTGCAGGTGCGGCCACGCATCATTTTTCCGGCTGTGCCGCGACCGCGACGTCCTTGACGCCCGCGAGTCGCACCTGGTCGAGCGCTTCGACCATCAGTCCCGCACGCGAATCCTTGTCGGCCTGGATCACCACCGTCATCTGCGGGTGTTGCGCCTTGAGGCGCTGGATGTTGGCGCGCAGCGCGCGGATGTCAATGTGCTTGCGATCGACCCAGACGTCGCCCTTGGAACTGATCGCCACGAACACATTCGCCTTTTCGTCCTTGACCGCGGTCTTGGCGCTGGGCCGGTTGACGTGAATGCCGGAGACGTTCACGAACGTCGCCGAGATGATGAAGAAGATCAGCAGGTTCATGATGAAGTCCAGCATCGGCGCGAGGTCGATGCCGGTTTCTTCCTGGTGCGGCGCATGACGGCGGATTCTCATGTTGCGGTCACCGGGCGGGTTTCATTGGAAAGAATATCGTTGAGCATTTCGGTCTCGTGCTGCACTCGCGTCTGGAAGTAGTGCACGAAAAACATGCCGCTGAGCGCAACGGCCAGTCCGGACAGGGTCGAGACCATGGCATGCGACACACCGGAGGCCATGGTCTGCGCATCGACGCTGCCGTGCAGCGTCATCATGTCGAAGACTTCGAGCATGCCGCTGACGGTGCCGAGCAGGCCGAGCAATGGGCACATCGGAATCACCACGCGCATGATCGGCAGTGTCGAGCCCATCGCGACATTGGCTTGCGAGATCAGCATGGTGCGGATGCGTCGCGCGCACCATGAGCGATGGTCGCTGCGCAGTTGCCACGAGCGCTGCAACGCCGCCCGCTCGACCGGAAAGATCTTCAGGAAATACCAGTAACGCTCGATGATCAGCGTCCACATCACGACCGCGGCGATGAAGATCAGCTTCAACACCGGGCCGCCGGCGTCGAAGAAATCCGATACCGAGACAAACGGCGCGCTCAGCGCCTGCGGCAGCCAGCTGTCAAGCGCTGGCAGCACGCGCCGCCTCCAGCCGCTGCGCCAGCATGCCGGCGCTCTGCTCGTCGAGAATCTGGGTCAGGGCGCGCGAGCGCGACATCAGCAGCGTGTTGACGAACAGCAGCGGAATGGCGATGCCCAGACCGAGCACGGTCGAGATCATCGCCTGGGAAATGCCGCCGGCCATGACCTTGGGATCGCCGGCACCGACTTCGGTGATGACCTGGAAGGTCAGGATCATGCCGCTGACCGTACCGAGCAGTCCGAGCAGCGGGCCGGCCGCGACGATCAGCTTGATCAGTCCCTGGAAGCGGTCGAGCCTGGGCGTTTCGCGCAGCACCGCTTCCGAGACATGCAGTTCGATCACTTCCGGATCGGCGCTGTGCTCATCCTTGAGACAGGACAGCACGCGGCCCAGCGGATTGTCGTCCAGCGGCACGCGGGTGTTCTTCAGCTGTCGCTTGACGCGGATGTCGACCATGATCAGGAACGCCAGCTGATACAGGGCCAGCAGCGCGCCGACGATGCCGATGAAAATGATGACGTAACCCACGAACCCGCCCATGTGGATGCGGTCCATCAGGCTCGGCCGCGCGGCTTCGAGCTTGAGCAGACTGCCGCGCGACGGATCGATCATGATCGGCGCGACCTCGTCGTCGGTATCGGCGAACTTGCGCGCCAGCCGTTGTGCGCCGTGACCCGGCTGCTCGGCCAGTTCGGCCAGCTGGCCGTTGCCCTGCAGCGTCAGGTAGCGTCCGTCGGTAAACGCGGTGAAGACGCCGATGCGGATCACATCGGCATTCTGCGTCAGCCCTTCCTCGTCGACGACCTGTGCCGGAAACCGCGCCACCTTGCCGCCCTCGGTCATCTCCTGCAGCAGCACATACCAGAACTGCTCCAGCTGCTGGCTGCTGGGAATCTCGTCGCCCTTGGCCAGGGTGTCGAGCAGCGCCAGCCGCTTGGGATACTGCGCTGTCACCAGCGAGTCGGCGGCCGAGGCGCGGAACTCGCCCGCGACCTGGCGCACCGTGGAATACATCTGCCCGGTATCGCCGACACGCGCCTGCAGCTTGTCCCTGAGCGCCTTGATGTCGGCCTGCGCCGCATCGAAGCGCGCGCGGGCACGGGCGATGCGCGCCTGCGCCGCGGCCAGATCGGCGTCCGCTTTCTTCAGCATCTGCGCCTGCTGCGCCTTGTCGTTGAGGAAGCGCTGCTCGCGCTGCTGGTCGATGCGTGCGCCTTGCGCATTGGCCTGCTGCACTTGCTGCAGCAGTTGATCGAGCCCTTGTGGCGACGCCTGCGCCATGCCCGGCGCCCACGCCATGACCAGCAGTGCCAGCGACAGGATGATGCGCTTCATGGCTTCGCTCCGGTCAGGGTCGGCATCGGCAGCGTCAGCAAATCCGCCGCGGTCTGTTCGCGCGCGATGCGCAGGCCCTTGCGCACATCGCCGATATAGCTGCCGGACAGATCCACCCAGCGGCCTTGCCTGGCGTCCCAGCGACCGGCGCTGTCGCCGTCTGCGCTGAGGTAGAACAGCGCGGTGCGCCCGACGCGCAGGACATCGACCATCTTGTCGCCGACCTGCGTACGCTCGGCGCCGAGCGTCAGGCCATAGCCGGCCTCGACCTGGTAGGCCTCGAGGATGCGCCGGTATTTTTCGGCGACATTGACCGACGGATCGGTCATCAGGCGCTTGAGCGAAGCGACGCGCTCCTGCCGCTCCTCCCTGAGGAACGGCAGGTCCTGCGAGACGAATTTATCCAGGCTGTCGACCATGCGCAGCATCAGCGGCACGATCTGCTGGTCGGTCTGGTCGACATCCGCGAGCTGGCGCTGCAGCGAAGCCTTTTCGCTGTCCTGCGCCGCGGCCAGTTGTTCCAACTGCTGCGCGTAGACGTTGAGCTGTTGCGCCTGGAACGTCGCGGCGCGGTAATGCTCCAGCATCTGCTGGGTCTGGTCGTCGATCTGGTTGATGCGCTGCTGCGATGCGCGCGCGGCGGTGTTGGCCGCCGCCGCGGCATCGAGCGCCTGCCCCATCTTGTCGGCGTTGCCCGCCGACAGCGCCAACCCGGGCAGCAGAAGCAGGGCAAAGCCCGCCGCACGCCACCCGCTGCGCCTCACCTGCCTGGAAAT
>DATMTG010000387.1:0-2761 GCA_035565075.1 Stenotrophobium sp. | reverse complement strand
GATCAGGCTTTTTTTCTGATTCGCACTGATGCTGCCAGCGGCTTCCAGCGCATCCAACTGGCGCCAGTTGTCGCTCCACTCGATGATCGCGGCGTCCTTGTGGGCGTCGCGCAGTACCAGAAACTGAGTGATGAACTCGGCGTCGATCATGCCGCCCTCGCCCTGCTTGATGTCCCAGAGCGTATCGGTGGACTTGTCGAGATTGGCGCGCATCCTGGCGCGCATCTCGACGATCTCGGCGCGCAATTTTTCGGGGTCGCGCTTGCGCATCAGCACTTCGGCACGCACGGCGAGGAAACGTTCGCCCAGCCGGGCATCGCCGGCAATCGGACGTGCGCGCGTCAGCGCCTGATGCTCCCAGGTCCAGGCATGCTCGCGTTGATAAACGGTGAAGCTGCTGAGGCTGGTGACCAGCAGGCCGGAACCGCCGTTGGGGCGCAGTGCCATGTCGACTTCGTAGGCGCGCCCGGCCGGCGTCTGCGTCGCCAGCCAGTTGATCAACCGCTGGGCCAGGCGTGAAAAATAGATGCCGTTGTTGATGGCGCGTTCGCCGCCGACGCTCTCGCCATCCGCCGCATCGCAGTCGTGTAGAAACACCAGGTCGAGATCGGAGGTGTAACCCATCTCGATGCCGCCGAGCTTGCCGTAGGCGATGACGGCAAAAGCGGCGGGCGTGCCATCCTGCCGCAATGGAACACCGTACTGCGCGCGCATCTCCGCCCAGGCGAAGTCCAGTGCTTGCGCAACCGTCACTTCGGCCAGCCAGGTCAGGCGATCGCTGACCTTGACCAGCGGCAGCGCATGGGCCAGGTCTGCGGCAGCGATGCGCAGGGTGGTTTCCTTCTGGTAGTTGCGCAACAGGTTCATCGCGGCTTCGGTATCGCGAAAATCAAACTGTGCGCAACGGGCAGCAAGATCGGTTGCCATTTGCTGACGTTCCGGCAACTCGTACAACGTGCGCGGATCGAGCAGGTTGTCGAGCAGCAGCGGCGCCCGCGCCAGCAGGTCGGTGAGCCAAGGACTGGCGGCGCACAGCCGAACCAGGTTCTCACGCGCCGTCGTGCTTTCGTACAGCAGCGTGATGTAAGTTGCGCGACCGGCGATGGCGTCGATGATCTTGAGCAGGCGCAGCGCAGCCTGCGCCGGCTGCTTCTGGCGCAGGCACTCCTCCAGCAGCGGCGTCAGCAGCGCCTGCAATTTGAGCGCGGTGGTTTCCTGCATGGCGCGTACCAGCCGCGCATTCTTGAGATCGCGCAGGGTTTCGGCGAGCAGCGTGGCGTCGGCGCCAAATCCGCAGGCTTGCAATGCGCCGGCCGATTCGGCCACTCCGGCCAGGCCGCTCCAGAGCGCACCCAACGTGTTGCTCAGGCCGCTGTCCGTCGCGGGCTGTGCCGCGCCATTGTCGCCAAACACGCGTTCGAATTCATGCCGAACGCGTGCGCGGACCGCATCGAGTCGCGCCATCAGCGTGGTCCAATCCGCCATCTGCAGGGCTGCACACAGCGCGGCGCGCGCCGTCTCGGTTTTCGGCAGCGCGTGGGTCTGCTCGTCGGCATACATCTGGATCGCGTTTTCGAGACGCCGCAGGAACACATAAGCGTCGTCGAGCGCCGTCACGGTGGCGCCATCCAGATGTCCCGCCTGTCCCAGGTAGCGCAACACCGGCCGCAGGCGGTTGTCGCGCAGCGGCGCCTCCTGCCCGCCGCGCACGAGCTGGAAAGACTGCACGATGAATTCCACTTCGCGGATGCCGCCGGCGCCGAGCTTGACGTTATCCTCCAGCCCTTTGCGGCTGACCTCATCCTCGATCAGTTTCTTGAGGCTGCGCAGGCTGACGATGGCGTTGTAGTCGAAATAGCGCCGGTAGACGAAGGGCCGCAGCGTCTTGAGCAACTGCATGCCGGCCTCGAGATCGCCGGCGATCGGCCGCGCCTTGATGAAGGCGTAACGCTCCCACTCGCGGCCGTGTACCTGGTAGTAGTCCTCCATCGCCGACAGGCTCCAGGCCGGCGCGCCAGCCGAGCCGAACGGCCGCAGCAGGGTATCGACGCGGAACACGAAACCGTCCTCGGTATGTGCCGAGAGGATGCGCGCGGTGTCCTGCGCCAGGCGGCTGAAGTATTCCTCGTTGCTGACGCTGCGCGGACCGCCCGCCGTCTCCCCGCTTTGGGTAAAGCAGAAGATCAGGTCGATGTCGGAGGAGAAATTCAGCTCGTGGCCGCCGAGCTTGCCCATACCCAGCACGACCGGCTGCGCCTCGCCGCCGTCCTCGCCTTGCGGCCGTCCCCAGCGTGCTTGCAGGTTTCTTTCGGCGTGGCGCAGCGCGCAGTCGCAGCAGGCATCGGCCAGATCGGAAAGGTCGTACAGGGTTTCGTCCAGCGGCGCGAGCCCGCCGATGTCGCGAAAGGCGATCCGCGTCATCTCGCGCCGGCGTACATCACGCAGGACGCGCATCAGCGCGGCTTCATCTGTCATTCCAGCGCAAGCCTGCTCGACGCACCGTGCGGTCTCTCCATGGGCTCGCGCCTTCCCGAAGAAGTCTTGCCGCAACCAGTCCTGCAGCGCGGCAAGATCACGCGCGCAAGCCTCCCGCGCAAAAGTGCTGGCCGTAAACACGCGCGTCGCCAACGGCGCCAGCTCCGGCTTCAGGCGCGCGAATACCTGCTGCGGCGACTCCTGCAGATCACTCATGTCCGGAATCCCACCACCCGCTCTGCCTCATGGAGATCGAAATCATGTTTTATTTTATTGTTTAATTATA
>DATMTG010000386.1:0-11108 GCA_035565075.1 Stenotrophobium sp. | reverse complement strand
GTGCTGGCGCTGCTGTTCGGTGCGCTGACCCTTCTCGGCGCGCTGGATTATTTTCAGACCAAGCAGGCGATACGACGCAATTATCCGATCATCGGGCATTTCCGGTTTTTCTTCGAGTTCATCCGCCCCGAGATTCGCCAGTATTTCATGGAGTCGGATACCGACGAAATCCCGTTCTCGCGTGCGCAGCGCTCGCTGGTGTATCAGCGTGCCAAGAACGTCGTCGACCAGCGGCCCTACGGCACGCTGACCAATGTCTATGAATCGCATTACGAGTGGGTCAATCATGCGATGAACACGGTGCACATCACCGATCATGATTTCCGCGTCATGATCGGCGAGCACAACGCCAGGCAGCCGTATTCGTTGTCGCTCTACAACATCTCGGCGATGAGTTTTGGCGCGCTCTCGGGCAACGCCATCATGGCGCTCAACAAGGGCGCCAAGCTGGGTGGCTTTGCGCACGATACCGGCGAAGGCAGCATCAGCAAATATCATCGCGAGCATGGCGGCGACCTGATCTGGGAGATCGGCAGCGGCTACTTCGGATGCCGCAACGAGGACGGCACGTTCTGCCCCGAGCGCTTCGCCAAAAACGCCGTCAGCCCGCAAGTCAAGATGATCGAAATCAAGATCAGCCAGGGCGCCAAACCGGGTCACGGCGGCATGCTGCCCGGCGCCAAGGTCACCGCAGAAATCGCCGAGGCCCGAGGCGTGCCGGAGGGCAAGGATTGTCTTTCGCCCGCCAGCCACTCGGCATTTTCAACGCCAATGGAACTCTTGCAGTTCATTGTGAAGTTGCGTGAGCTATCGGGCGGCAAGCCGGTGGGATTCAAGTTCTGCCTCGGGCATCCCTGGGAATTCTTTGCGATCTGCAAGGCCATGCTCAAGAGCAGCATCACCCCGGATTACATCGTGGTCGATGGGGCCGAGGGTGGCACCGGTGCTGCGCCGGAGGAGTTCGTCGACCATGTCGGTACGCCGATGCACGAAGGCCTGGTGCTGGTGCATAACACCCTGGTCGGCCTGAACCTGCGCGACAAGATCAAGATTGGTGCCGCTGGAAAAGTGATTTCCGCCTACGACATCGCGCGTGCGCTGGCACTGGGTGCGGACTGGTGCAACTCGGCGCGTGGCTACATGTTTGCACTTGGTTGCGTGATGGCGCGCACTTGTCACACCGGACGCTGCCCGACCGGCGTCACCACCCAGAGCTGGTTGAGGCAACGTGCGCTGGTGCCGGAGGACAAGGCCGAGCGGGTTTACCATTTCCATAAGAACACGCTGGCGGCACTGGCGCAGATGGTGGGCGCCGCCGGGCTATCGCATCCGAATCAGCTCAGACCCCACCACATCGTACGCAGGGTATCGGGGAACGAGGTGGCGCTGGTTTCAACCCTGATAAAATTTCTCCAGCCCGGAGACCTTCTGGAAAACCGCGCACATCATCCGGTCTACGAGATGTACTGGAAGATGGCGAGTCCCGATACGTTCATGCCGGTGGCGGAGCCGGTGCGGGTATCGCCCGCGCAGCCGCTGCCAGCGTAGAATCGCCCGATGAAAAAAAGCGAACGCCAACGGATGCTCAAGGCGCTGGAGATCGATGCCTGGGTGCGGCGCGATGCAGCCGATGCGTCAGCCGGGAATGACGCGGCGACGGCAGTGGCGGGATCTGAAACAAGCGCGCAGGCGATAGAGCTGGCCGCGCCTCGCCGCCGTGGTCGGCCGCCACTCAATCGGGCAACGGTCGATGCACCCGTGCTGGCCAAAGCTGCAGTGGCTAAAACAGATTATGCGGCGCCGTCCGACTGGGCGGGTCTGCGCGAGGCGGTCAAGACCTGCACGCGTTGCAAGCTGTGTGAGACGCGTACACAGACAGTTTTCGGCGTCGGCCCTGAACAGGCCCCGCTGATGGTCGTCGGGGAGGGCCCGGGCGCAGACGAGGACGCGCAGGGCGAACCGTTTGTCGGCCGTGCCGGAAAACTGCTGGACGAGATGCTCAAGTCCATCGGCCGTTCACGCAAGGACAACGTGTTCATCGCCAACGTGGTCAAGTGCCGGCCACCAGGCAACCGCGACCCGGCACCGGATGAAGCCGAGGCCTGCCGGCCGTTCCTGGAGCGGCAGATACAGTTGGTCAAGCCCAGGCTGATTGTGGCGCTTGGCCGCATCGCCGCACAGCGCTTGCTGCAGACCGACGAGCCGCTGTCGCGCCTGCGCGGCCCGATGCACCACTATGGACCGGACAGCACGCCACTGTTCATCACCTATCATCCCGCCTACCTGCTGCGCAGTCCGCGCGAAAAGGCCAAGAGCTGGAGTGATCTCAAGAAGGTGCACCAGTTTCTGGAGCAGGCTTGAGCGCGGTCGTACAGGAAGACGCCTGGCGCCTGACGCCGATGCAGGCATCGCATCTGCAGGCGGTGATGACGATCGAGCTTCGCGCTTACCCGTTTCCGTGGACCGAGGGTATCTTCAAGGACTGCCTGCGCTCCGGGTACAGCGCCTGGGTGATGACCGATGCCGGGGGACGTATCCACGGCTACGCCGTGATGACCATGGCGGTCGGCGAGGCGCATGTGCTGAACCTGTGTATCGATCCGGCGATGCAGAGGAGGGGTCTGGGCCGCATGCTGCTGAGCCATCTGATGACTCTTGCGCGCGCCGCCCACTGCACCGCCGTGCTGCTGGAAGTCCGTAAATCCAACAAGGCCGCACTGAATCTTTATCGCAGCATGCGGTTTGAGCCGGTCGGCATCCGCAAGGCCTATTACCCGGCGCACGGCGGCCGCGAGGATGCCTGCGTGCTCTGCCACAACATCGTCTGAGCAGCATGACGCCGCGCTTCCGCTCCCAGCTGAGCTGGGCACTCAACAGCTGGGCCAACCACGCGTTTGCGACCACGGTGCTGGTCGGATTCTTTCCGATTTTTTTCGACCGCTACTGGGCGCAGGGCGTTGCCGGCACCACGTCGACGTTCTATCTGGGCGTGACCAATTCCGTCGCCAGTTTCGTGGTGATGCTGATCGCGCCGTGGCTGGGAGCACTGGCCGATCGCCGCGGCTGGAAGAAGCGTTTCCTGGCGATATTCACGGCCATCGGTGTGGTCGCGACCGCGACCCTGTTCTTCATCGGGCAGGGCCAGTGGCCGTGGGCCGCAGTGGTGTTTGCGGTGGCGTCGATCGGATTTTTCGGGGGGTCGTCGTTTTCCGATGCCCTGCTGGTGCAGGTGGCCGAACCGCGGGAGACCGATCGCGTCTCGGCGTTCGGCTACGCCCTGGGTTATCTCGGCGGCGGCCTGCTGTTCGTGCTGAACGTGCTGATGGTGCTGCACCCGGCGTGGTTTGGCCTGGCCGATGCCACCATCGCCACGCGGATTTCGTTTCTCACCGTCGCCATCTGGTGGGCGCTATTCGCGCTGCCGCAGTTCCGCTATGTGCAGGAGCCGGCGGCGATCGCCGAGACCGCCGGCTGGCGCGAACTCTGGCAGACGATGAAGCGGGTGATGGCGAATCGCCCGGTGCGCAATTTCCTGTTGGCCTATTGGCTCTATATCGACGCTCTGGGCACGTTGCAGCAGATGGCGGTGGACTTCGGCGCCAAGCTCGGGTTTTCCACCAGCGCGCTGATTACTGCGCTGGTGATGGTGCAGTTCATCAGTTTTCCGGCTGCCATCGCATTCGGACGGCTGGCCGGCCACATCGGGACCAAGCGCGCGATCTACCTGGGCCTGACGGTATTCATGGGACTGGCGGTCTGGGCCTACACCTTGCAGACCGAGCGCCAGTTTTTCCTGATGGCGGCGGTGGTGGCGCTGGTGCAGGGCGGCGTACAGTCGCTGTCGCGTTCCTATTTCAGCCGCCTGATTCCGGCGCGGCAGTCCGGCGAGTATTTCGGCTTCTACAACATGCTCGGCAAGTTCGCGGCGGTGCTGGGACCGCTGGTCATGGGCAGCGTTGCGGTGATCTTCGACAATCAGCGCCTGTCGATCGTGGCGTTGATGCCGATGTTTGCCCTCGGTCTTTACCTGCTGTCGCGGGTGCGCGAGCCGGAGCCGGCGGCGGCACCCTGAGCGTTGGCGCGCAGCGCACGGGTGAACTGCTGTGCCGCAGCACGCAGATTCTGCCAGGCGGCGGGGTCGGGTCCATGCAGGTAACGCAGTCGCAGATACGCCTGCAGCAACTGCCGCATGGCGGTCGTCAGTGCCGGTTGCCGGGCGACGACGCGCGCGGCGAAATCCTGTGGCCCTTCATCGGGCTTCTGCTTGAGGCCAAGTTTCTGCAAGGGCCGTGTCGCGCTTTGCCATAGGCGCAATGCCGCATCGTGGGTTTTTGCCGGCGCAAACTGGCGCAGCAGCGACAGCCCGACCGCGGATAACAGCAGGGTGATGGCGACCGTCAGCGCCAGGATCATCTGGCTCCAGTCGGTGATGCCGAAATGGCTGAGGAAATCGGCCTGCAGCTCCGGTCCATAGGCCAGCACCCAGCGGTTCCAGCGGTTGTTGATCCAGTCCCAGCGGGCGCTGAGCGTCAGCCAGATCTGCGACTGCCGCTGCAGAAACGTGGGCAGCCCGTCGGCGGCGCTCAGGGCCGAGGCCAGGCCTTCTTCCACGCGGTTGGGCGCGACGGCGGCGGTGGGATCGACCCGCACCCAGCCGCGGCCCGCGAGCCAGACCTCGCTCCAGGCGTGGGCGTCGTACTGGTGAATCACGTAGTAGTCGCCATAAGGATTTTTTTCGCCGCCCTGATAGCCGGTGACGACGCGCGCGGGGATGCCGGCGGCACGCATCAGGAAGGTGAAGCTGCTGGCGTAGTGCTCGCAAAAACCTCTGCGAGTCTCGAACAGGAATTCATCGATGCTGTTGTCGCCCAGTCGTGGCGGGTGCAGCGTGTAGTAGAACGGTTCGCTGCGAAACATCCGCAGGGCCTGTTGCACGATCTGCGCGTCATCTGCCTGCTGCGCACGCCATTGCGCGGCGAGCGCACGGCTGCGCGGATCGGCGTTTGCCGGCAGTTGCAGCATCATGCGCCGCTGGAACGGTGTGAGCGTCGGCTGCAGCCGGTAGTGCGGATACGAGCGCAGGTGATACAGCACGCGCCCACTCACCGGCTTGTCGGCCAGCAATTGCTCGGCGCCGTGCAGTGCGGTCGCGGCGGGCAGGCCGGCCGGTGCCGGCAGGTCCAGCGCGAAAATCCAGCGCTGCTGGGTCGGTTCCAGCGTCAGGTCGTAGTCGACCGGTTCACCGGTCAGCTCGGCCGCTTCCGGCGGCAGATGCCGGGTTTCGATGCGCGGGCTCCATTTGCGACCGTCGAACCGGTCGAACACCGGGCCGCGCCAGTAGCGTTGATCCTGTGGCGGTGCCGGGCCGTCGAAGTGCACGCGGAAGGCGACGGCGTCCGACAGGATCAGCTTCTCGATGTCGCCCGGCATCATGCTGTCGGAAAGTCCGCTGCGTTGTGCACCGGTGTCCGAGGGCAGGCCCCACAGTGGCCCTGGTATGCGCGGAAACAGGATGAACATGGCGAGCATCAGCGGCAGCGATTGCGCGACCATGATCGTCGCGCGGCGCAGCAGCGGGCGTGCCGGCACGGCGCTGCCCGGATGATTGCAGTCCATCAACAATGCCGTGATCGCTACGGCACAGACCAGCAGATAAGCGATGGTCCATAGATCCTGCGAGAACAGGAAATGCGTGACCAGAATGAAATACATCAGCAACACCACGATCATGACATCGCGCCGCGCACGCATCTCCAGCAATTTGAGCGAAGCCATGGCACAGAGCAGGGCGGTGCCCGCGCTCAGGCCGGAAATGCCGTGATAGCTGGCATAGACGCCGCCGAATCCCGCGAGCGTCAGCGCGGTCCGCGGCAGCAGCGCCGGCAGGCGCCATTGGCGCAAGGCGATCAGCGTGCGCCACATCATTGCGGTGACGATCAGCAGAATCTCCCAGGCCGGAAGATGTCCGGCGTGGGGCGCCATCACCAGCAGCAAGACGCCGATCAGGCGCAGCAGACTGTCGCGGCTCAGGTAATCGTTCATGGGCGCTCGAACAGAGCCAGCGCCTTGAGGCAGCGGTGCTGGTGAGGCGCTCCCCTGCCGGGAGCGATGACGGTTCCGGGCAGCCTCAGGCCATAGGCATGCTGCGCGTCCTCGGCATCCAGTACCCAGCGCGTGAGTTGCGACAGCCGCGCTTCGGTATCGAGGCCGTGCAGCGTGGTCCAGTCCAGCCACATGGCCTGTTCGGTGGTTTCGTAGAACTGCTTGACCATCGGCGACGGCAGTTTGGGCAGGCTTTTCCAGTGGATGCTGCGGGCGGTGTCGCCGTGCTGGTAGTTGCGCAACCCCGAGAATTCGTCCTGCCCATGGCGTCCACCTTCGGTGTGCCCGCCGCTGCCGGCAGTGGCGGGCGGCGTCAGCCCCGGTGGCGCCGGCCTGGGATACACCAGGCAGGCCATCTCCAGTTCGGCCCAGGTCCAGGCGTGGAACAGACCCAGGGGAAACTCGGTGGCCACGCTGAAAATGCCGCAAGACAGCCAGCCGCGCTTCGATGCCGGCAGGGTCAGCTGCATCGGCGTGGGGACCTGTGCGGCGATATCGGCGATGACCGCGTCGTCGTCGTGCTTGGGCCATGACAACGCGATGGCGTAGCGATCCTGTCGCGCGGGATTCTCCACGCGGATCTCGAAGTGCGCGATCTCGCCCGTAAACACCGGCACGCTACGCCCGGCGTGCAAAACCAGGTTCACCAGGTTGCCGTGTGTGTGGTGCATGCACACCAGCCCGAGTCCTGCGAGCAGGAAACACAGGGCGAAGGCCATGCTGTTGCTGTAGTTCATCGCGCCCAGCAGCATGACCAGCAGCATCACGGCGAAGCCGTAGCCGAAGCGTGTCGGCACGATGTAGACGCGGCGGCGGCCGATTTCGATCGGTCCCGGCTGGCGCTTGACGCGCGCCAGCACCCAGCGGTCGATGCGTTCCTGCGCGTAACGCAGCGGGTGCAGCAGGATTTTGAAAACCAGCCAGAAACGCATGTTCGGTCAGGCTTTGCGTGCGCGCTGCATGGGCGGTGCGGCTCAGGGAATCGCAACCGCGCCGAGGATTTCCTCGGCGGTCGGCGCGCCGGCTTCGCGCTCGCTGGCCGCGATCAGGCGATGCCCGACGACGGCGGTGAACACGGCCTGGATGTCTTCGGGAATCACGCCGCTGCGACCTTCGACCAGGGCCCAGGCTTGTGCCGCGCGCCGCAGCGACAGGCCGGCGCGTGGCGACAGGCCCTGGCGCAGCCCGGGGTGCTCGCGGGTGTAAGCCACCAGTGCCAGCAGGTAGTCCAGCAGCGCCGGGCTGGTGCGGATGGCCTGCGCCTGCTGCTGCAGGTCGATCAACTGCGCCGGTGTCAGCGCCGGCTCGATCGTCGGCAGCAGGTCGCGACGCTCGCGCTCCATCAGCAGGGCGCGCTCGGCGCTCGCATCCGGATAGCCCAGCGAGATGCGCATCAGGAAACGATCGAGCTGCGATTCCGGCAGTGGGAACGTGCCGATCTGATGCATCGGATTCTGCGTGGCGATGACGAAGAACGGTTCCGGCAGCGCGCGGGTCTGGCCTTCAGCGGTGACCTGCCGTTCCTCCATCGCTTCGAGCAGCGCGGACTGCGTCTTCGGGCTGGCGCGATTGACCTCATCGGCCAGCACCAGTTGCGCAAAAATCGGGCCGGGATGGAAACGGAAACTGGCGCTGGCCTGTTCAAAAATCGAGACGCCGAGAATGTCCGCGGGCAAGAGATCGCTGGTGAACTGTACGCGCTGGAACTTGAGCCCCAGCACGCGTGCCAGCGCCAGCGCCAGCGTGGTCTTGCCGACGCCCGGGATGTCCTCGATCAGCAGATGCCCGCGTGCGAGCAGGCAGGCGAGCGCCTGTTTCATCTGCGCTTCCTTGCCGAGAATGATCTGGTTCAGGCCCGTGAGGGCGTCGTTGATGGCGGAGTTCATGGGCATGGGTTCAGGGGATATTCAGGGCGAGTTTACGGTAAGGCCGAAAATGCCTTCCACAGCTTGCGGTTTCCGGGCCCGTCCCAGTCGGCACGCTGCGCTCACCGATGCCTGCGAGTCGCGATGCCGCTCATCGCGACCAGCCCCAGCAGCACGCAGACGATGCCGGCGCCTTCCATCGGGCTCGGGCGTTCATCCAGTATCGGCCACGCCAGCAGGATGCTGAGAACCGGCACGCCCAGGCTCGACAGGCTGGCCACGGCCGTCGGCAGCCGTTGCAGGACGAACAGCCACAGCCCCCAGGCGATGCTGGAGGCAAACACCGCGCAATAAACCAGGTCGGCGATGAAAGCGCTGTTCCAGTCGATCGCACGTTGCGGTACCCACCACGCCAGCACGCTCAGCCCCAGTCCGCCAAACAGCATCTGCCAGGCCGTGAGATTGAGCGGGGCGACCCGCCAGCGCTGGAAGCTGCGCTTGCTCAGCACCGTGCCCAGCGCCCAGGCCATGCCGCCGACGATCGCCAGTGCGGTGCTGTGCCAACCGCCGAGGCCGCGCCATGGCTCCAGAATACACACGAGGCCCAGTGCGGCCAGTGCCAATCCCAGCCAGTGATGCGGTCGCGGCCGCTCAGACAGCAAGGGCCAGGCCAGCAGCACCGCCCAGAACGGCATGGTGTAAGCGAGCAGCGCGACGCGTCCGGCGCCGCCATTCACCAGTGCCCATTGTTCCAGGCCCTGGAAGGCGGTGGTCTGCGCCAGTCCGATGAGCACGGTTGGCAGCAGTGGCGGCGGCCGCAGGGGTTGCCTGAGGGCCAGCAATGCAGCGAACAACACCAGCGCGCCCAGCAGATAGCGCAATGCTGAAAAATCGAAGGGACCGGCGTGGGAGAGCGCCTGCTTCATCACGATCCAGCTGTAGCCCCACAGGCCGATGGTGACGAGCAGTGCCGGAATGGCGCCACGGGGAGAGGGCGGGTCGGTCGTCATGGTGTGGATGGAGTGTCGCTGTAAAAATCCGTTGGGCGCGCAAGTGACCAGTGGTATGAATTTACCGGTCGTGCGTACTTGTTTTTTATTGCAGTGCGGCAAAGCTTACGCCACCATACCCACAGTTCAATTGCGGAGCGGGTGAATGGACCGTACCACGCGTGAGTGTCTGTCGCAGATGAAGCATGCCACCGATTATCGTGACTGGCATGATGCAGCGCAGGAACTGGATCGCCACCGTGGACTCGACGCGTGGAAGGACGACGAAACTTCCGACGACTACGACTGGCGCCTGATCCGCAGCCGTCTGCGGCAGATTCGCCAGTATCGCGCCGAGGGGCAGACCGCCAAGCTGATTCACCACCTGCGCCAGGGTCTGCACTGGAATCTCGGCAACATCGGCAACCCGCAGTTATACGGCGTCGCCAGCGTCGGCACCAAGCGTCTGGTCCACGAATACATCGACGAGGTCAGCGATGCGCTGAACGATCTCTGCACGGTCGAGCGCGCCGAGTTTTCCTACGCCGAAAAGCAGCGCTTCTTTGCCGAACTGGCGCAGAGCTATGGACGTTCATCGCTGATGCTTTCGGGCGGCGCGACGCTCGGGCTGTTCCACGTCGGTGTGGTCAAGGCGCTGTATCGCGAGCAGGTCCTGCCGACGGTCCTGACCGGCTCCAGCGCCGGTTCGGTGGTGGCGGCCACGGTCGGCACGCGCGGCCACGACGAACTGGAGGATCTGCTCGATCCGAAAAACGCCTACTACAATTTCTGGCGCATCCTGTCTGTGCGTCACATGATCCAGCGCCGCTCGATCATGGACCAGACCCAGTTGCGCAGGGCGATCATGAAGAACGTGAAGGACCTGACGTTCGAAGAGGCCTTCAAGCGCTCCGGCCGCACCATCAACATCACGGTGTCGCCGGCCGGCGTCAACCAGCCGCCGCGTCTGCTCAATCACCTGACGTTTCCGTATCTCTACATCCAGGAAGCCGTGCTCGCCTCCTGCGCCGTGCCGATCCTGTTTCCGCCGGTGATGCTGATGACGCAGGACGAAACCGGCGAGCGCGTACCATACATGCCGCTGCTGAAGTGGAACGACGGCTCCCTGAAATCCGACCTGCCGACGCTGCGAATCCGCAGGCTGCACAACGTCAATCATTTCATCGTCAGCCAGACCAATCCGCACGTGCTGCCGTTCGTGTCCCGGCAGGAACCGGGCAGCAAGGGCATCGTCAATTCGGCGCGCGACTTCGCATTTTCCAGCGTGCGCGAGCAGGCCAAGAGCGTGCTGAATCTTGCGCGTGCCAACCTGCCGTTCGGCGGCAACCTGCGCAAACCGCTGGATCTCGCCTCGAACATCCTCGATCAGGATTATCGCGGCAACATCAATATCTTCCCGGACGTCAGCATCTGGCGCTACGCCAACGTCACCAGCAACCCGAGCATGGAATCGATCCAGCGCTTCATTCTCGAAGGCGAGCGCGCGACCTGGCCGCGCATGGAGATGATCCGCTGCCAGACCAAGATCAGCCAGACACTTGACGACTGCGCCGAGCGTTTGCAGCAATCTGCAGAAAGCGTGCGTGCCGTCGAACCGGTCCGGAAATTCGGCCTGCGTATCGTGCGCAGCCGCGATTCCAGCGCAGCCTAGCTGCGCGTTACAGACTGCGGATACGCTCCTGCTGCGCACGCAGAGCGGCCAAGTCCTGTCGCTGTTTGTCCAGCATATCGCGCGCCTGCTGCTGCACCGCTGCCGGCGCCTTGCCGAAGTTGGGGTTGTTGACGCGGGTTTCGGTCTTGCCGAGATCGCTTTCCAGCTTGGCGATCTGACGTTCGAGACGGGCCAGTTCGGCATCCTTGTCGATCAGGCCCGCCATCGGCACCAGCAGGCTCATCTGGCCGAGCAGGGCAGTGGCCGACTGCGGTGCCGATTCTCCAGCCGCCAACAGACGCAATGATTCCACACGTGCGAGAAACACGATGCTGTCGCGCATACGTTCGATGCGGGCTTGATCTTCGATCGAAGCATTTTGCAACAGCACCGGCAATGGTTTGCCCGGCGAGATATCCATCTCGCCGCGAATCTGGCGCAGGCCGAGGATAAAACCCTTGAGCCATTCGATGTCGGCTT
>DATMTG010000385.1:0-3518 GCA_035565075.1 Stenotrophobium sp. | reverse complement strand
GGCCGTGCTCGATGATTGGGACCCGCGTGTCATCGATGGCATCGCCGCACGGCACCGCGTGATCGCCTTCGACAACCGCGGCGGCGGCGGGATCGACAGGATCAACCGGATTGCGGCCCTGGCGTATGTCAAACGCGGGCCTCAGCGCCCCCGACGACCTCTCGGCGATCACCCACCCCGTTTTCGTCGCGAATGGCGACCGTGACCTCATGGTTGAAAGCAGCCTGTCGGCCGACATGGCTCGCCGCCTGCCGAATGCCCAGCTCACGATCTACCCGGATTCCGGGCACGGCGGTGTGTTTCAGCACCACCGCGCCTTTGTGCCTGCGGTGCTGGACTTCCTCGCTGACTAATCTCATCAAACAAGAATGAAAGACCGGAAATGAAAAACCAAACCATGAGAGCCCTCACCTTCAAACGCTATGGCAAGTCGCCCGAAATCGGGTTTGCCGATGTTCCACGCCCCACGCTGAAAGCCGACGAAATCCGGGTACAGGTCCGCGCCGTCGGCCTCAACCCGATCGACAACATGATCCCGACCGGGATGTTCAAACCCGTTCTGCATTTCCGGCTTCCGGCCACACTGGGCAGCGATCTGGCAGGCGTGGTGACTGAGGTCGGCGGCAAGGTGACGCGCTTCAAGCCTGGTGACGCCGTCTTCGCCAGCATCTTCGACCTGGGCACCGGTTCCCTTGCCGAGTTCGCGGTGGTTCCGGAGAGCGCTGCCGCGCCGATGCCGACCAATCTGGACTTCGTGCAGGCCGCCTCGATCCCGATGGTCGGACTCACCTCATGGCAAGCGCTGAAGGAACGCCTCAGGCTGCGCTCCGGCCAGAAGGTGTTCATCCCTGCGGGGTCGGGCGGTATCGGCACGTTCGCGATTCAACTCGCGAAGTACTTTGGCGCGAAGGTGGGCACCACCACCAGCACGGGCAACGTCGAGTTGGTCGGCAGCCTTGGCGCGGACGAGATCGTCGACTACAAGAAGCAGGAATTCGAGAAAGTGCTGCGCGACTACGACGCGGTGCTCGGCACGGTGCGCGGGGATGCGATCGAGAAATCCCTCGGCATCCTCAAGCCTGGCAGCCAGATCGTCTCCATCGTCGGCCCGCTGGATGCGGCGTTCGCGCGAGCCAAGCAGCTGAACTTCGTCCTCAGGTTCGTGCTCGGCCTGATGAGCCGCAAGATCATGCGCCTCGCCCGGAAGCGTGACGTGTCCTACCTGTTTCACTTCCTGCGCCCCGATGGCGCGCAGCTCAACGAAATCGGTCATCTCCTCGAGGCGCAGCGCATCCGCCCGGTGATCGACAAGGTGTTTCCATTCGAGCAGGCAAAGGAAGCGCTTGATTACCTTGCACAGGGACGATCCAGGGGCAAGGTCGTGGTCCAGATGTGATGCCCCCCGTATTGACTCCCCCAACCAGACCAATCCATGCAAAGGAAACCCCATGATTACCCTTCCGACCGTCCTCATCACCGGCGCCTCCAGTGGCATCGGCGCCACTTACGCTGAGCGTTTTGCCCGCCGTGGCCGTGACCTCATTCTTGCTGCACGCGACAAATCGCGCCTGGATAGCTTGGCAGCACGCCTGCGCGCGGAGAGCAATGTGGCCGTCGAAGTGCTGCAGGCCGACCTGACAAACCCCGCCGATCTGTCCGCACTCGAAACCCGGCTGCGGGACGACGCGAAAATCGGCGTCCTGATCAACAACGCCGGCATGGCGCAATCGGGCGGCTTCCTGGCGCAATCCGCCGATACCGTCCAAAGCTTGATCACGCTCAACGTCACCGCGCTGACGCGGCTCGCCGCTGCGGTCGCGCCGCGCTTCGCGCAGACCGGCACGGGCGCGATCGTCAACATCGGCTCGGTGGTGGGGTTCGCGCCCGAGTTCGGCATGTCGATCTACGGCGCCACCAAGGCCTTCGTGTTGTTTCTGTCACAAGGCCTGAACCTGGAGCTGTCATCCAGGGGCGTCTACGTGCAGGCCGTGTTGCCGGCGTCGACCCGCACCGAGATCTGGGCGCGCGCCGGCATCGACATCAACACTTTGCCCGAGGTGATGGAAGTGGGTGAGCTGGTCGATGCCGCACTGGTCGGCTTCGACCGTCGCGAGTTGGTCACCATCCCGCCGCTGCACGTGGCCGAGCGCTGGGATGCGCTGGAAGCCGCGCGCCAGGGGCTGCTATCGGACATTCGACAAGCCCATGCAGCCGAGCGCTATCAACCACAAGCCTGAGCACTCGTCTCGATTCCCCGCATGACCATCGCATATAAGAGAATCTCATGAGCAACACACTATTCACCCCCACCCAACTCGGCAGCCTGTCGCTGAAAAATCGCATCGTCATGGCACCACTGACGCGCAGCCGCGCCATCGGCAACGTGCCCAATGCGCTGATGGTGCAGTACTACCGCCAGCGCGCGAAGGCCGGTCTGATCATCACCGAAGGCACCTCGCCCTCACCCAACGGCCTGGGTTACGCACGCATTCCCGGACTCTTCAACGAAGCGCATGCGCAGGGATGGCGTCACGTGACCGATGGCGTCCATCAGGCCGGCGGCAGGATCTTTGTGCAATTGATGCACACCGGTCGCGTCGCGCATCCGGCAAACCTGCCGCCCGGTGCCCGCATCCTCGCCCCCTCGGCGATCGCCCTGCCCGGCGATATGTGGACCGATGCGAATGGCATGCAGCCGCATCCGGTGCCGCAGGCAATGAGTGAAGCGGACATTGCCGAGAGCATTGCCGAATATGCTGCCTCGGCCAGACTGGCAATACAGACGGGTTTCGACGGTGTCGAGTTGCATGCAGCGAACGGCTACCTGATCGACCAGTTCCTAAACACCGCCGCCAATCGGCGCGAAGACCGCTGGGGCGGCTCGGTCGAAAACCGCATCCGCTTCGCCGTCGAAGTCGCGAAAGCCACCGTCGCCGCCATTGGCGCCGAGCGTGTCGGCATGCGTATCTCGCCCTATGGCATATTCAACGCCATGGCGCCGGATGCAGAAATGGACGCGCTGTACCTGGGCCTGATCGAGGCGCTGAATGCGCTCGGCCTGCTCTATATCCACATTGTGGATCACAGCGCCATGGGCGCGCCTGAAGTCAGCCCGGCGCTGAAAGCAGGCATCCGCGCTGCGTTCAAAGGACAATACATTCTTTCCGGTGGCTATGAGCGTGCACGTGCCGACGCAGACCTCGAAGCACAACGTGGCGATCTGGTGGCTTTCGGTCGCCCGTTCATCTCGAATCCGGACCTTGTATCCAAGCTCAAGTCGGGCCAGGAACTGGCAGCACCTGATGCCTCGACTTTCTATACGCCCGGAGAAAAAGGCTACACCGACTATTGATGAAAGCTTGAGGCTGAAGTCGAATTTCTCCGAATCGCTAATGATCGTCGCCGTAATGCCAAGACGCGTCATCGTATTTCAATGAGAACCTCTCAATTACCAATTCAACAGAATCGGCCGACAGTCGACTAGATGAAATCTAGTTATCTCGAAGAGATATTCACAA
>DATMTG010000384.1:0-2403 GCA_035565075.1 Stenotrophobium sp. | reverse complement strand
GGCCTTCTTCATCTGGATGAGCTGGGATGCGGCCGATACCACCATCGATTTCTCGCGTATCGGGATGCGTATAAAGTAAGAAGGTCTTGAGCCTACTACCAAGGAGAGCATCATGAATTCACGATATATGCAGCAGGGGTTGGGTTGGTTTGGGTTTTTGATACTTTGTGGCGCGATTGCATTTGTCGCCATGACGACGATGACGGTTCTGCCGATGTATCTGAACCAGATGAATGTAACCCGTGCGGTGCACGCGGTCGCCTCCAGCGGAAAGGCCAATTCTCCATCACAAATACGAACCGAGTTGCAGCATTACTGGGACGTTGATTACATGAATAATGATTTGACGCCACGGGATGTGGTCCTTAAACGCAATGAAAAAGGCACGTTTCTGCACTACGACTACGAAGCCCGCGGTCACCTGTTCTACAACATCTATGTCGTGATCGATTTCTCCGAAGATGTGCCCATCAGCGGAGTGTCGGTTGAGTGATCGTCATCAACGTCTGTCGCGGCAGATCGGATACGCATTCCGCGATCCGAAACTGCTGGAGCAGGCGCTGACGCATCGCAGTCAGCATCATGTCAACAACGAGCGCCTGGAGTTCCTGGGCGACGGCCTGATCAATTTTGCCGTCGCCGCGGCGTTGTATGAATCCTGTCCCAGGACCGAAGAGGGCGGACTGTCGCGCCTGCGTGCGAGCCTGGTGCGGGAGGAGTCGCTGGCACGCATCGCCCGCGAGCTCGATCTCGGCGATCTGCTCAAGCTGGGCGAGAGCGAACTCAAGAGCGGCGGATATCGCCGCGACTCGATCCTCGCCGACGCGCTGGAGGCCCTGATCGGCGCCGTATTTCTCGATGCCGGGTATGACGCGGCACAGGCGGTCTGTCTGAAACTCTATGCGTCCCAGCTGAAGGACTTGCCGGATCCGGAAACGCTCAAGGACCCCAAGACGCGTTTGCAGGAATGGCTGCAGAAGCAGTCGCGACCGCTGCCGGTCTATGAAGTGCTGTCCGAACAGGGGCCGCCGCATCGCCGGGTCTTCGCGGTTCGCTGCCAGCTGGCCGACGGCGATGAAACCACCGATGCCAGCGGCGCCAGCCGGCGCCAGGCCGAACAGCGCGCGGCCGAGCAGTTGCTGGGCCGGCTCACCGGAAATTCCCATGCGTAGCGGCATCGTCGCGGTGATCGGTCGGCCCAACGTCGGCAAATCTTCCCTGGTCAACGCCATCGTCGGGCAGAAGGTCAGCATCGTCTCACACAAGCCGCAGACCACGCGCCATCGCATCCAGGGCGTGCTGCACCACGCGGACGGGCAGGTGGTGTTCGTCGATACGCCGGGCCTGCACCGCATCCAGAAAAAGGCGCTGAACCGCGCCATGAACGAGACCGCCGCCAGTGCGCTGCACGATGTCGACCTGATCCTGTTCGTGGTCGAAACCGGGCGCTGGACCGATGAGGACGAGGCGGTGCTGGCGCGCCTGAAGAACACGAAGACCCCGGTCGGCGTCGTGCTCAACAAGGTGGACAAGGTCGCCGACAAGGAGCGCCTGTTCCCCGAGTTGCAGAAACTCGGCGCGCGGCACGATTTCGCTTTTGTGGTGCCGCTGTCGGCGTTGCGCAGGTCGAACCTCGATGGCCTGATCCGGGCACTGGTCGGCCGCATGCCCGAGGGCGACCCGCTGTATCCCGATGACATGGTCGTGGGCCACGATCTGGGCTTCACGGTCGCCGAGGTGATCCGCGAAAAGCTGATCCGCATCCTGCACCAGGAACTGCCCTACGCCCTGACCGTGCAGGTGCAGAAATACGAACGCGAAGGCGGTCTCGACCGTATCGAGGCCGTGGTCATGGTCGAGCGCGACAGCCAGAAAGCCATCGTCATCGGCAAGGACGGTGTCACGCTCAAGGCGGTGGGCACCAGCGCCCGGCGTGAACTGGAAAAATCGCTGGGCCGCAAAGTTTTTCTCAAGCTCTGGTGCAGCGTGCGCGAGAACTGGAGCGACGACATGCAGGCGCTCAAACGCTTCGGGCTGACCCACGATTCGTGATGTCGCGCGTACGCATCCAGCTGGAACCCGGCTATCTCCTCAGTGCCCGCTCCTACCGCGATACCAGCCTGCTGATCGAAGTGTTCACGCCCGGCCAGGGCCGCACCGGCCTGGTCGCCCGCGGCAGCCGCAGTCCGCGCTCGAAAACCCGCGCACTGCTGCAACCCCTGCAGCCCTTGCTGCTGAGCTGGAGCGGCAGCGGCGATCTCGGCAGCCTGCATGCCGTGGAGTCCGCCGGGCCGGCGCTGCCGCTGCGCGGCGAGCGCGTGTTCTATGGCTGGTATGTCAACGAACTGCTGCTCAAGCTGCTGCAACGGCATGATGCGCACCCGGCCCTATACGACTCCTATG
>DATMTG010000383.1:0-7233 GCA_035565075.1 Stenotrophobium sp. | reverse complement strand
ACTAAGTATCTGTCGTTGACGCGTGAGCTTCATAGCACTTAACGCCAAATCAACCTCACTTCACCCGCGTCAAATGCGGTTTGCCGCTGGGGCGAGGCGGTGACGGTGGCGGTTGATCGGGGCTATGGCCGGTAACGGATTTCGCGTCGCCGGGTTTGGGTGGTTCGACTTCGCCAAAGATCACGCCTTCGCCGTTTTCCTTGGCGAAGATCGCCAGTACCGCGCCGGTCGGAACCTGCACTTCAAAAGGGTGGCCGCCGAATCGTGCGGAAAACCAGATGGGGTCGGCGCTGATGTCCAGTGTCTGCACCGCCATCGGGCTGATGTTCAGCGTGATGCGGTTTTCCTGCACAAACTCCTGCGGCACGACGACTCCGGGATAGTCGGCGGCGACCAGCAGGTGCGGCGTGTAGCGGTTGTCCGTCGCCCACTGGTGGATCGCGCGGATGAGGTAGGGGCGGCGGGAACTGGAAGTCACTTCAGGGCTCTCTGGAACGCGGGACGCTGAAACAGCCGCTCGGCGTAGCGGATGATGGCAGCGGCATCCGGCGGGAGCTTGAGCCCCAGGTCCGGCAGCCGGTGGAGCACCGCGGCCCAGGCGCAGTCGGCGAGACTGAAATCCAGTCCCATGAACCAGCCGCGCGACGGGCACAGCCGCGCGCTGGTGCTGAGGTGGCCGGCCAGCGTCTTGCGTGCCGTGCGCAGATCGCCGCCGCCGGCCATGATGTGTTCCACCAGCGGAAACAGTTCCTGCTCGATGCGCAGCAGGGTCATGCGCACCAGTGCGCGTGCCGCGGGATCCGGCGGCAGCAGCTTGGGATGCGGGTAGCGCTCGTCGAGGTACTCGACGATCACGCGCTCGGGGTGAATCACCGTGTCGCGGTCGGTGAGCGTGGGCAGCGACAGTGAGGGATTGAGCACCAGCAGGTCTTCGCTGGGTTTGCCCGGCGTGACCCACTCGGTGCGCGCGCCATCGACATCCTTCTCCGCCAGCACGATGCGCGTCCAGTGACAGCGCAGGTCGTTGCGGGCGCAGAACAGGGTCACGCCGGAGCGCACCGCGGGCTTGTGGTCGGGGACGAACTTGCTGCGGGCACGCAAACTCATGTTCAGGACATCCGTGGTGTGCGGCAACAGGATGTCTGCACCGTGAGTGGAATCAGCAAATAAAAAACGCCGTTCATGGTTTCAAACTTACCATGAACGGCGCTTGCGGTTTTACGTCAGCGGCCGAGGTGGCTCAGTGCACGTCTTTCCAGAACTCTCTCTTGAGCAGGTAGGTGAGAACGGTCAGCACCAGCAGGTACAGGATCACCTTGAAGCCCAGCGAGATGCGTCCTTCACGCCCCGGTTCGGCGGCGTAGACCATGAAGTTGGTGATGTCGGCTGTGAACTTCTGGTATTCCTCCGGCGACAGCTTGCCGGGCTGTACCAGCGTCAGGCCGGTGCTGTGCCATTCTTCCTCGCCGGCTTCAGGCTTGGCGGCATCGCCCTTGGCCTCGGCCGGCTTGACCTGCCAGCCCTGCAGTTCCCACAGCACCGCCGGCATCGCGACACCGGGCAGCGCCAGGTTGTTGACGCCGTTGGGACGCGAAGGATCGAGGTAGAAGGTATTGAGGTAGTTGTAGATCCAGTCGGCGCCACGGTAACGCGCCTCGACCGTCAGGTCGGGCGGCGTGCGGCCAAACCATTTCTCGGATTCCGCGGCAGGCATGGAGGAAATGATCGGGTCGCCGGCCTTCTGGCTGGTGAACATCAGGTTCTTCTTCAGCATGTCCTCGGGGATGCCGAGATCCTCGCCGATGCGGTTGTAGCGCAGGTGCTTCATCGAGTGGCAGCCGGAGCAGTACGCCATGAAGTCGCGCGCGCCGCGCTGTACCGAGAACAGGTTGGCCGGGTCGGGCTTGAACGGCAATGGCAGTTCTTCGCCTTCACTGGCGAAGGCGGCGACCGACAGGGTCAGTCCGGCGATAGCAAGAATTAGGCGCTTCATTCCGTCACCCTCTCCGGTTCGGTTTTGGTTTTTTCCATGGACGAGTAGAACGGCATCAGCAGGAAGAATCCGAAATAGATCGCGGTGCCGATGCGTGCGACCAGCGTGCGTTCTTCGGATACCGGGTGCATGCCCAGGTAGACCAGGACCGCGAAGGCGATGGTGAACAGCGCCAGCGCGATCTTGGTGAACGGTCCCTTGTAGCGGATCGACTTGACCTTGGAGCGGTCCAGCCACGGCACTAGGAAGATCACCAGCACCGACGAGAACATGGCGATGACGCCCAACAACTTGTTGGGGATGGCGCGCAGGATCGCGTAGAACGCACCGAAGTACCAGGCCGGCGTGATTTCCGGCGGTGTCACCAGCGGGTTGGCCGGCAGGAAGTTCGGTTTCTCCAGCACGTAGCCGCCGCCGTCCGGGGCGAAGAACACGACGCCGAGGAAGATGATCAGGAACACGCTGACGCCGAACAGGTCCTTGACCGTGTAGTAGGGGTGGAACGGGATGCCGTCGAGCGGGATGTGCGTGACCGGGTCCTTCTTCTTCTTGATCTCGATGCCGTCGGGATTGTTGGAGCCGACTTCATGCAGCGCGATCAGATGCGCGATCACTAGGCCGACCAGCACGAAAGGCAGCGCCACGACGTGCAGCGAGAACAGGCGGTTGAGGGTCGCATCGGACGGCACGTAGTCGCCCTGGATCCAGACCACCAGGTCGGGACCGATGCCGGGGATGGCGCCGAACAGCGAGATGATGACGTGGGCGCCCCAGTAGGACATCTGGCCCCAGGGCAGCACGTAGCCGCAGAACGCCTCGGCCATCAGCGCGAAGAAGATCAGCATGCCGAAGATCCAGATCAGCTCGCGCGGCTTGCGGTAGGAACCGTAGAGCAGGCCGCGGTACATGTGCAGGTAGACCACGACGAAGAACGCCGAGGCGCCGGTCGAGTGCAGGTAGCGGATGACGTTGCCCCAGGGCACGTCGCGCATGATGTACTCGACGCTGTCCCAGGCCTGGGTGGCGTCGGGCTTGTAGTGCATCGTCAGGAAGATGCCGGTGATGAGCTGGTTGACCAGCACCAGCATCGCCAGCGAGCCGAAGAAATACCAGAAGTTGAAATTCTTCGGCGCGTAGTACTCGGCGATATGATCCTTCCACAGCTTGGTCAGCGGGAAGCGGTCGTCGATCCAGCCGAGAAAGCCGGTGGTCTTGTGCGGGTTGGGGATGATGGCCATTACGCCGCTCCTTTCGGATCGACGCCAACGACCACCGTGGTGTCATTGGCGTAATGATGAGGCGGCACCACCATGTTCAGTGGCGCCGGTACGCCGTCATAGACGCGACCGGAAAGATCGTAGGTCGAGCCGTGGCAGGGGCAGAAGAAGCCGCCGAGCCAGTCGGCGCGAATCTCCGGTGCCGGATGGTCCGGGCGGTAGGTCGGGGTGCAGCCCAGGTGGGTGCAGGTGCCGATCATGACCAGCATGGCCGGCTTGATCGAGCGGTCGATGTTCTTGGCGTAGTCCGGCTGCTGCGGCTCCTCGCATTTGGGATCGCGCAACTCGTTCGGCGGAATCTTGGCGATGTCGGCCAGCATCTCCGGCGTGCGGTTGACGAACCATACCGGGTGTCCGCGCCATGCCACGGTAATCTGCTGGCCCGGCTCGACCTTGCTGATGTCCACGGTGACCGGCGCACCCAGCGCCTTGGCCCGTTCGCTCGGTTTCAGTGAAGCCAGAAATGGCCATACGGCTGCCACCACGCCCGCGCCGCCCACGACTGCCGTGGTCAGCGTCAGGAACCGGCGACGACCGGCATCCACGCCTTCTTTACTCATTGAACGATGCCCCCTGCTGAGGAGAGTGACTGAAAACCCTGGTGATACTCCTTGTGACGCCATGGGGGTCATGCCCGCAGCGGCTGCCGGGTGCCACCAATTCGGGCAAGTATAGCGGCGAGTTGGCGCGTGTGTAACGGTCTTTGTACGGGCCGGGGTTGGCGCCGGCCGGATTCGTCCGCCGGAGTGCGGATAAGCCGCATTACTCGATGTTCAGCTTCTTGATGCGGTAGCGCAGCGACCGGAACGACATGCCCAGCAGCTGTGCGGCACGGGTCTTGTTGTGGCGGGTTTTCTCCAGCGCGTCGAGGATGGCCTTGCGCTCGATCTCGTCGAGTTGCCCGGACAGCGCCTTTTCCTGCTGGGCCTGCTCGGCGCTCTGGCCCTCGCGCGACATCGCGCGCATCAGCAGGTCGCCGGCGCTGATGCGCTGGCCGTCGCACAGCGCCGTGGCGCGTTCCAGCACGTTTTCGAGTTCGCGCACATTGCCGGGGAACGGGTGCGCCTTGAGCACCTTGAGCGCGGTGGCGTCGAGCTCGGGTGGCGCCGGCAGGCCGTTTTCGGCGGCCAGCCGTTGCAGGATCGTGCTGGCCAGCAGGGGAATGTCCTCGGTGCGTTCGCGCAGCGGCGGCACCATGATCTCGATGACGTTGAGACGGTAGAACAGGTCCTGTCGGAACAGGCCCTCGCGCACCAGCTGTCCGAGGTTCTTGTGGGTGGCCGAGATGATGCGCACGTTGACCGACAGCTCGCTCTGGCTGCCGACCGGCTTGATCGCGCGCTCCTGCACCGCGCGCAGCAGCTTCACCTGCATGTGCAGCGGCAGGTCGGCGACTTCGTCGAGAAACAGCGTGCCGCCGTCCGCCGCCTGGAACAGGCCGGCCTTGTCGCGCAGCGCGCCGGTGAAGCTGCCCTTGATGTGGCCGAAGAATTCGCTCTCCATCAATTCGGTGGGGATCGCGCCGCAGTTGACCGGCACGAAGGCGTTGCCGGCGCGCGGACCGCGCGCGTGGATCAGCCGGGCCACCAGTTCCTTGCCGGTGCCGGACTCGCCGACGACGTGCACCGGCGACTGCGTCCGCGCGACGCGGTCGATGGTTTCGCTCAGCGCGATGATCGACGGTGCGCGTCCGGCGAGGCCATCGCGGGGGCGCTCCGGCGCGGGCTTCTGATGGGTCTTGAGCGCGGTGTCGACCAGCTTGCGCAGCACCTGCAGGTCGACCGGCTTGGAGACGAAATCGAAGGCGCCGGCGCGCAGGCTCTCGACCGCGGCCTGGGCGTTGCCGTGGGCGGTGATCACCGCGACCGGCATGTCGGGGTGCTCGCGTCCGATGGTCTGAACCAGGCTGATGCCGTTGCCGTCCGGCAGGCGCATGTCGGTGATGCAGAAATCGAAGCGCTGTGCGGCCAGCAGCGCCCGCGCCTCGCCGAGGCTGGCGGCCGACTGCGTGCGGATGTCCATGCGCGACAGGGTGATCTCCACCAGTTCGCGGATGTCGGCTTCGTCGTCAACGATGAGGGCGGTGGCCTTGGGCATGGCTCGGGGTGCTAACGCTTCTCCAGGGGGAACACGATGCGGAAACAGGCGCCGGTGCTCTGCGGCAGATAGTACAGGCGTGCGTGATTGTATTCGCACAATTCGCGCGACAGATAAAGCCCGAGGCCGGTGCCCTTGGGCGCGGTGGTGAAAAACGGCTCGAAGATGCGGTCGTGCAGGTCGCTGGCGATGCCCGGGCCATTGTCGCGGATGTCGAGCCAGACGCTGCCGGCGTCGCTGCGGCCGGCGGCGAGCATCACCATCGGGTTGTCGCCGCGGCCGTGCTCGAAGCTGTTGTCCCAGAGGTTGAACACGACCTGCTGCAGGTGATTCGGATCGAAGCTGACGCTCAGCTGCGGCGGGATGTCCAGCAGTTCGATCGGGCGCGGGCGCTCGGCGTAGCCTTCCTGGTACAGGCCGGCGGTGCGGATCAGCCAGGCCTTGAGCGGCAGCACCGCGCGCGCCGCCGTTTCGCGGCGCGAGATGTCGAGCACGTCGCGGATGATCTTGTCGATGCGCTGGCTGTGGCGCTGGATCATGCCGAGCAGGCGCCGGTTGTCGCCGGAGATGTCGCCGGATTCCTCGAGCAACTGGCCGGCGTGGCTGATCGCCGACAGCGGATTGCGGATTTCGTGCGCGATGCTGGCGGACAGCCGCCCCAGCGACGCCAGCTTCATCTGCTGCGCCTGCTCGCGCAGGCTGGCGGCGTCCTCCATCAGGATCAGGATCGGCGCCTGCGCGCCCCAGCCGAGCCGGGTGTAGCGCACCGACAGGTCGGCGTTGCCGGCGTGCAGCGTCTGCGTGCCGTCGCCGCCCTGCAGCCAGGCCTGCGCACCGACGTCGAGGGCGGGAACCAGCGTGGCCAGCGGCAGCCCGGCGGCCTGTTTCAGGCCGAGCAGGGTCTGTGCGGCGTTGTTGATGGTCTGGATGCGGCGTTGCGCGTCGAGCACCATCACACCGGTCTGCATGTTTTCGATGATGCTGTCGTTGAGCCGCGACATGCTCGCCAGATCGCTGCCGACGCGCGCCGCCAGCGCCTCGCTGCGGCGCGCGCGCGAGGCGACGATGTTGGCGCCGGTCGAGGTCACGAAGAACATCAGGCCCAGCAGCCCCGCCGCAGTGAATTCGGTGGCGGAAAAGCCGATCGCCGACTGCCGCAGGATTTCCTCGCCGAACATCATCAGCGTCGCCGCCGCCGCGTGCACCACCGCCATGCGCGGGCTCACCGGTATCGCGCAGGCCAGTGCCGGCGTCACCAGCAGGATGCCGAGGCCGTTGGGCACGCCGCCGCTGGCGTAGACCAGCAGCGTGATGGCGCAGGCGTCGATGCCGAAATGCAGATGCGCCTGCGCGCCGAGCCCCGGCGTGCGGTAGAGCATCGGCAGCAGCATCAGCAGTGCGGTGATGGCATAGGCCAGGCAGACGTAGTGGAACAGCCGCGGCCAGGCCTGCAGAAAGAAAAAGCCGCCGAAACCGCCTTCGTAGATCACCAGCAGCGTGGCGATCAGCACCAGCCGGTACAGCGACAGCAGCCGCAGGACGCGCCAGTCCTCGGGCGCGTTCGGCGCGGGCCGCGAGACGACGGCAGCGGTCATTCGTTGCAGCGGCCGCAGAGTCCCGATTTGCTCAAGGCGGATGCGGGCAGGTGCGTGCCGCAGCGGGCACAGCGCGCCATCGGCTCGTAATGGTCGGGCGACGAGGGCGGGCGCGGCGGCGCGACCGGACCGACCTGGATGTGCACGCTGCGCAGCAGGCGCCAGACCAGCCAGATGGCGAAACCAATAAGCAGAAAACGGAACATGCCGGCGATTCGATCCTGATCTCGGGTGAAGGGTGAATTGTAGGCGTCTTGTCCGGGCAAGCGGG
>DATMTG010000382.1:0-6544 GCA_035565075.1 Stenotrophobium sp. | reverse complement strand
GGGTGGGCTATTTTACGAGAGAATCGCCGGCGCGTCGGGCAGTTCGTTGCCGACATCGGCCGGGCCCGCCGGATAACGCGCCAGCACATCGGCCACCGCCTGCACGCCGGCCACCGACGCGGTCTCGTAAAGCCCTTCGCGGAAATGGCGTTGCATCTCGCGGCACACCGCATCCCACTCCGATTGCGGCACGCGGCCGCGGGCGACGCCGCGGTCGGCGACGATCTCGACGGCACGGTCCGCCAGCAGCACGTAGATCAGCACGCCGTCGTTGTTTTCGGTATTCCACACGCGCAGGTCCGAGAACACCTGGATCGCACGCTGTCGCGGCGTCATGCCGCGCAGCACGGCGCCGAGGTGCAGCGAGGCTTCCACGGCAAAACGGATTTCGCCCGGATGCAGTTTTTCGCAATCGCGCACGGCGAACTCGATGGCCCGCAGCTTGGCCGCCGGATAGACGCGGCGCAGCGCGTAGTGCCCGGTGAAGGCGTGCTTGAGCAGGCGTCTGAACGTGTTCATCTACCAGCTCCCGGACGCGCCGCCACCACCAAAGCCGCCGCCGCCACCGCCACTGAATCCACCGCCGCCGCCGAAGCCGCCACCGCCAAACCCACCGCCACCGAAACCGCCGCCCATGAACATGCCGCCGGTCGCGCCGCTGTACATGCCCAGCGCAAAAATGATGGCGATCACGCCGACGCCGGCCGCCAACGCCAGCGAGCCGAGGATGAAAAATGCCGCGAGGCCGGTACCGGCGCCCACCACCGCCGAGGCCGGACCGGTGCCCAGCAACCGGCGCAAGACCTGCCCGATGGCGATCAGGATGAAGAACGGCAGCATCAGCGCACCCAGCATGGAGTTGCCGTGACCGCCCTGCGCCGACGCCCCCTGCGCCGGAGGCGGCGGCAGCGGCTCGCCCTGGATCACGCCCAT
Source organism: Stenotrophobium sp. (assembly GCA_035565075.1). GTDB lineage: Bacteria > Pseudomonadota > Gammaproteobacteria > Nevskiales > Nevskiaceae > Stenotrophobium. The sequence goes on along the minus strand of DATMTG010000382.1, from coordinate 5,611 downwards.
CATGTGCAGGATGCCGTCGTTGATGCCGCCGTAGAAATCGCCCTGCTTGAAATGCGGCGCGATGATCTCGTCGATGATGCGGTTGGCGATCGCGTCGGGCAGCACGCCCTCCAGACCGTAGCCGACTTCGATGCGGACCTTGTGGTCGTTCTTGGCGATCAGCAGCAGCGCACCATCGTCGATTTTCTTGCGCCCCAGCTTCCACGCATCGACCACGCGGATGCTGTACTGGTCGATGGTCTCGGGCTGGGTCGTCGGCACCATCAGCACCGCGATCTGGCTGCCTTTCTGCTGCTCGAACGCGGCCAGCTTCTGCTCCAGCGCTGCGACCTGCTGGTGGGTCAGCGTGCCGGTGAGATCGGTGACGCGCGCGCCGTACGTCGGCACCGCCACGTCATCGGCGCGCGCCAGCTGCGGCAGGCACAGCGCCGCGAGCAACACCAACAGTCCCGCAAAACCGCAGCGGGTCACGACAGACATCAGTTGGCCGTGCCGAAATCCACCTTGGGCGGCGCGGAAATCGCTTTCTCGTTTTCAACCGTGAAGGTCGGCTTGAGCGACATGTGGAACATCATCGCGGTGAGATTGCTCGGGAACGAGCGCACCGTGTTGTTGTACTGCTGCACCGCCTGGATGTAGCGGTTGCGCGCGACGGTGATGCGGTTCTCGGTGCCTTCGAGTTGCGCCTGCAGATCGCGGAACAGGCCATCGGCCTTGAGCTGCGGATAGTTCTCGCTGACCGCCATCAGCCGCGACAGCGCGCCGGAGAGCTGGCCCTGCGCGGCGGCGAACTGCTTGAGCTTGGCCTGGTCGTTGACCATGTCCGGCGTGATCTGGATGCTGCCGACCTTGGCACGCGCCTCGGTCACGCCCATGAACACGTCCTGCTCGTGCTTGGCGTAACCCTTGACGGTGTTGACCAGGTTCGGCACGAGGTCGGCGCGGCGCTGGTACTGGTTGAGCACTTCGGCCCATGAGGCCTTGATGCTTTCGTCCTGCTGCTGCAAGGCGTTGTAGCCGCAGCCGCTGAGCAGAAGCATGCTGGAGATCATCAGCAGGGTGATCAGGCGTTTCATGGTGCGCTCCCTTTGAAGAATTCGTGCAGACCCGTACAGAGTATGCGCGGATTTGAACATTTCAAGCCGTGAAGGTTCAGTCCCCGGTTCAACCGCGGGCGCGCTGCTCCAGCACGTCGACCGCCGGCAGCTTCTTGCCTTCGAGGAATTCGAGGAACGCGCCGCCGCCGGTGGAGATGTAGGAAATACCGTCGGCGACGCCGAACTTGTCGACCGCCGCCAGCGTGTCGCCGCCGCCGGCCAGCGAATAGGCGTTGCTGCCGGCGATCGCCTCGGCCAGCGCGCGCGTGCCGCCGGCGAAGCTGTCGTACTCGAACACGCCGACCGGCCCGTTCCAGACGATGGTGCCGCAGTTCTTCAGCAGCCCGGCCAGCCTGGCGCGCGTCTTCGGGCCGATGTCGAGAATCATCTCGTCGTCCTCGACCTCGCCGACCGGACGCACCTCGGCGTGCGCCTCGGCGGAGAACTCCGAAGCGACCACCACGTCTTCCGGCAGCGGGATATCGCCGCCGCGCGCGCGGATCTTTTCGAGGATGCGGCGAGCGGTGTCGAGCATGTCGCGCTCGTACAGCGAGCGGCCGACGTTATGGCCGGTCGCGGCAAGGAAGGTGTTGGCGATGCCGCCGCCGATGATCAGCTGGTCGGCCTTGTCGGCCAGGCTCGTGAGCAGGTCGAGCTTGGTCGAGACCTTGCTGCCGCCGACGATCACCGCCAGCGGACGCCTGGGCGTCGCCAGCGCCTTGCCCAGCGCCTCCAGCTCCGCCGCCAGCAACGGACCGGCGCAGGCGACCCTGGCAAATTTTGCAACACCGTGCGTGCTGGCCTCGGCGCGGTGCGCGGTGCCGAAGGCGTCCATCACGTAGATGTCGCACAGCGCCGCCATCTTTTTCGCCAGCGCCTCGTCGTTTTCCTTCTCGCCCTTGAGGAAACGCGTGTTCTCGCCCAGCACCACCTGCCCCGGCTGCAGTTCGAGGCCGCCGTCGATCCAGTTGGTCACCAGCGGCACCGAGCGGCCGAGGTTTTCCGAAAACCAGGCCGCGACCAGCGTCAGCGAATTTTCCACGTCCAGCCGACCGGCCTTGGGCCGCCCGAGGTGCGAGGTGATCAGCACCGATGCGCCCTTTTCGAGCGCCAGCTGTATCGTCGGCAGCGAAGCGCGCAGGCGCGCATCCGAGGTGATGCGGCCGTTGAGCATCGGCACGTTGAGGTCCTGGCGGATCAGCAGGCGCTTGCCGGCGAGATCCAGGTCGGTCATGCGGAGAACGGTCATGAAAATGTTCCGTTGTTTATGGGCCGCGCTCGCGGCATTCGGATATCCCGCCCATCAAATCGAAAGGCCCCGCACAAACGGGGCCTTCCATGCCGGGTCTTGCGATTACTTGGCAGCCACCACGCGCACCATTTCCAGGCACTTGTTGGAGTAGCCCCACTCGTTGTCGTACCAGCTGATCAGCTTGACGAAGGTCTTGTCGAGCGCAATGCCGGCATCGGCATCGAAGATCGAGGTGCGCGAGTCGCCGCGGAAATCGGTGGCGACCACCTTGTCCTCGGTGTAGCCGAGGATGCCCTTGAGCGCGCCTTCGCTCTGCGCCTTCATCTCGGCCTTGATCTCGGCGTAGGTCGCGTCCTTTTCCAGCTCGCAGGTCAGGTCCACCACCGACACGTCGGAGGTCGACACGCGGAACGACATGCCGGTCAGCTTCTTGTTCAGTTCGGGGATCACCACGCCGACCGCCTTGGCCGCGCCGGTGCTGGACGGGATGATGTTCTCGAGGATGCCGCGGCCGCCGCGCCAGTCCTTGCTGCTAGGGCCGTCGACGGTCTTCTGCGTCGCGGTGGCGGCGTGCACCGTGGTCATCAGGCCGCGCTTGATGCCCCACTTGTCGTTCAGCACCTTGGCCAGCGGCGCGAGGCAGTTGGTGGTGCACGAGGCATTGGAGATGATCGCCTGGCCGGCGTAGGTCTTGTCGTTGACGCCGTAGACGAACATCGGCGTGTCGTCCTTCGACGGCGCCGACATGATCACCTTCTTCGCGCCGGCAGCCAGGTGCTTCTCGGCGCCGGCCTTGTCGAGGAACAGGCCGGTGGACTCGATCACCACTTCCGCGCCGACTTCGTTCCACTTGAGATTGGCGGGGTCGCGCTCCTGGGTCAGGCGGATCTTCTTGCCGTTGACGATCAGCGCGCCGTCCTTGACGGCGATGTCGCCCTTGAAACGGCCGTGCACCGAGTCGTATTGCAGCATGTAGGCGAGATAGTCGGGCTCCAGCAGGTCGTTGATGCCGACGATCTCGATGTCCTTGCCGAAATTCTGCACTGCGGCGCGCAGGACATTGCGACCGATGCGGCCGAAGCCGTTGATTCCCACTTTCACTGCCATTGTCGTTTCCTCTGTAGAGCTGTGATGACTACCCGATGAGTGCTGCAACCCGTGCGACGACATTGTCGACGGTAAAACCAAAATGCTTGAACACGGCGCCGGCCGGTGCCGATTCGCCGTAGCTGTCGACGCCCAGCACATCGCCGCTCTCGCCGACGATGCCGCGCCAGAACAGGCTGACGCCGGCCTCGATCGCCAGGCGCTTGACGCCCTTGGGCAGCACGGCGCTGCGATAGACCGCGTCCTGCTGCAGGAACCGCTCGACGCAGGGCATCGACACCACGCGCACGGCGATATTTTTCTCGATCAGCCTGCTGGCGGCGTCCATCGCCAGCTGGACTTCAGAGCCGGTGGCGACGATCACCACCTTGGGAGCGCCCGCGCTTTCCAGCAGCACGTAACCGCCGCGGCGCGCGTTGTCGAAATGCGCCTGCGGATGCGGCTGCGGATTGAGGTTCTGGCGCGACAGCGCCAACGCGCTCGGGCCGTTGCGGCGTTCGATGGCGCAGGCCCAGGCCACCGCCGTCTCGAACTGGTCGGCCGGACGCCAGACCTGCAGGTTGGGGATCAGGCGCAGGCTGGAGACGTGCTCCACCGACTGGTGCGTCGGACCGTCCTCGCCCAGGCCGATGGAGTCGTGGGTGTAGACGAAGATGCTGCCAATCTTCATCAGCGCCGCCATGCGCACGGCGTTGCGGGCATAGTCGGAGAAAGTCAGGAAGGTGCCGCCGAACGGCAGCAGACCGCCGTGCAGCACGATGCCGTTGATCGCCGCCGACATGCCGAATTCGCGCACGCCGTAGCTGATGTAATTGCCGGAAAAATCGCCAGGCTTGATCAGCTTGTAGCCCTTGAAATCCGTGCAGTTGGACTCGGTCAAATCGGCCGAGCCACCGAACAACTCCGGCAACTTGGCGGCGATGGCGTCAAGTGCAAACTTGGATGACTTGCGCGTCGCCACCGGCTTGTCGGCCTTGGCAGCCTCGGTGATCATCGCCTGCGCGGTGACGGCCCAGTCGGCCGGCAGCTCGCCCTTCATGCGCCGCGTGAACTCGGCGGCGTCTTGCGGGAAACGGGCGGCATAGTCCTTCAGCAGTTTTTCCCAGGCCGACTGCGCGCCCTTGCCCCTGGCGCGTGCATCCCAGCCGGCGCGGACGTCGGCCGGAATCTCGAACGGCGCGTGCGGCCAGTTGAGCTGTGCCCGCGTGAGCGCGATTTCAGCCTCGCCCAGCGCCGACCCGTGCGCGCTTTCCTTGCCCTGCTTGTTGGGCGAGCCGAAGCCGATCAGCGTCTTGCAGCAGATCAGCGTCGGCTTGTCCTTTGAAGTCCGTGCGGTTTCGATGGCGGTCTTGATCTCGGCCGGGTTGTGGCCGTCGACGTTGCGCACCACCTGCCAGCCGTAGGCCTCGAAGCGGCCCGGCGTGTCGTCGCGGAACCAGCCATGGACATCGCCGTCGATGGAGATGTTGTTGTCGTCGTAGAACATCACCAGCTTGTTCAGGCCCAGCGTGCCCGCCAGCGAGCAGGCTTCGTGGCTGACGCCCTCCATCAGGCAGCCGTCGCCGGTGAAGACATAGGTGTAGTGATCGACGAGAGCCAGGTTCTCGCGATTGAACCGCTGCGCCAGCACGCGCTCGGCGATGGCCATGCCGACGGCGTTGGCGATGCCCTGCCCCAGCGGCCCGGTGGTGGTCTCGACGCCGGGCGTGATGCCGTATTCCGGATGGCCGGCGGTCTTGCTGTGCAGCTGGCGGAAATTCTTCAGCTCGTCCATCGGCAGGTCGTAGCCGCTCAGATGCAGCAGCGAGTACAGCAGCATCGAGCCGTGACCGTTGCTGACCACGAAGCGGTCACGATTGGCCCACGACGGGTCGGCCGGGTTATGCGAGAGGTAGTCGTTCCACAGGACCTCCGCGATATCGGCCATGCCCATGGGCATGCCGGGATGGCCGGAATTGGCCTTCTGCACCGCGTCCATGGACAGGGCGCGGATGGCGTTGGCGAGCGTGGTTCTCGTGAGCATTCAGGGTTTCGCTTTTCTTGGATTTTCGCGCCGCGGATGGCGCGAACGGTACATCGGCGTAGTCACAGGTCGCGTATTTTCCTGTTTAAGCCCTCCGGGGGCAAGAAACCCCGCACCCGCTCTGCCGTCGAG
>DATMTG010000381.1:0-3464 GCA_035565075.1 Stenotrophobium sp. | reverse complement strand
GTGATAAGCCTGTGGACAGCTTTTGCATTGCGCTGACAACTCCTTGCAGCACAAGGGAAGTTTACGGTTTTGCTGAAATAATCAGCGCCGCGGTAATTTGTTGCTGCGCAGCACGACAGGCACGGATGGAAAGAGCGCTTCTTGATATTTTATATAATGATTCTTGCGCGCGGCCGGTCGCACCGGCGCAGCCTTTCATGACGCGCCGTCACTGCGGATGGTTTACTTGGAAACACGGCATCTTCAATTCGACCTGTTCGACGATCGCTACCAGGTGATCGAGCGCATCAGCGCCAAGGCGCGCAGCATCCGCATCGAAGTGCGCTCGCGGCGCGAGGTGGTGCTGGTGATCCCGCGGCGCGAATCGCCGCGCGTCGCGCGCGAGTTCCTCGCGTCACGCGATGCCTGGGTGCGGCAGAAGCTCGCCGAACTGCAGATGCGCAGCGGCGACGCCGCGCTCGATCCGCAGCGCATGAACTGGAACAACCGCGATCGCCTGCCGCTGCGCGGCATCGACACCCTCGTGCGCCTGACCGCGGCCAGCCTGCGCGGCATCAGCCTGCGCTGGGAGCACGGTGCCATCGACGTGTTCTGTCCTTCGGCGATGCTCGGCGATCGCGGCAAGCTCGAGCAGGCACTGCGCCAGGGCTTGCAGCACCAGGCGCGGCAGGATGCGCAACGCCTGCTGGCCGAGGAGTCGGCGCGGCTCGGCGTGCGGCACGGCGAGCTGCGCATCGCCGACCAGAAATCGCTGTGGGGCAGTTGTTCGGCGGAGGGCAATATCAGCCTGAGCTGGCGCCTGGTGATGGCGCCGCCCGAGGTGTTCCGCTACGTCGTCGTCCACGAGCTCTGCCATATCCGTCATCACGATCATTCCGATGCGTTCTGGGCGCTGGTGGCGCGGCAGATGCCGGATTACGAGAGGCATCGCGGCTGGCTGCAGGACCAGGGTGCGCGGCTGCATGTCTATCTGACGCGCTAGGCGCGGGCACAAAAAAGGCGGGCCGCAGCCCGCCTTTTTGTTTGCTGAAAGTCGCCGCTTACTTGGCGTCGACGTTCGCATCAACCTTAGCCGCGCCGGCATCAACTGCAGTGCTGGCCTTGGTCTCTGCGTCTTTCTTCATCTTCTTGGCCTTGTGCTTGGCATGCTTGTAGGCGTGCTTGGTCTTGGCCTTGGCTTTTTTCGCAGCCTTGGTCGCGCCTTCCTTGGCATCGTGTGCCGCTTCCTTGGTCGTGTCGACCGCCTTGCCGGCAGCGTCCTTGGTGGCTTCGGTCGCCGACTTGGCGGTGTCGGTGGTGGTGTCAACCGCGCTCTTGGCGGTGTCGGTCACGCCGCTGGTGTCGACCGAGACGCCGAGGCCGGCCGCAAACAGCGGGGCCGACAGGCCGAGGGTGGCGACGGCAAGGGTCAGTGCAAGCTTGTTCATGGTTCATTCCTCTTGAAGTGATTAATGGGTGCAACACTGAAGTCGGATGCATCAGTCGGGTGACATGCTAATGGATATGGCTGAACACACCATGAATGGGGAGGCGCGCGCGCTCAGGCGGATTTTCGCAGCACGCCGGTTTTCTTCAGGTGCACCAGCAGCAGCGAGACCGCCGCCGGTGTGACGCCGGAGATGCGCGCGGCCTGCGCCACGGTTTCCGGACGGTGCGCGAGCAGCTTCTGGCGGACTTCGTTGGACAACCCGGTCACCGCGGCGTAGTCGATATCCGGCGGCAGTGGCGCTTCCTCGTAGCGACGGCTGCGCGCGATTTCGAGCTGCTGCCGCTCGATGTAGCCGGCGTACTTGGTCTGGATCTCGACCTGTTCGGCTACCAGCGGATCGATCTCCGCCGGGGACAGGCCCAGCTCGACGAGTTTTGCGTAACTGCCCTCGGGGCGGCGCAGCAGCTCCAGCGCCGAGGCGCCGTTGCTGACCGGCGGCGCGCCGAACACTTCGACGATTTCGGCGGCGGCGAGTTGCGCCGGCTTCAGCCAAAGATGGTCGAGCCGGCTGCGCTCCTGCTCGATCGCCGCGGCCTTGTCGGAAAACGCCGACCAGCGCGCATCGTCCACCAGCCCGAGCTTGCGGCCCTGACCGGTCAGGCGCAGGTCGGCGTTGTCCTCACGCAGCAGCAGGCGATGCTCGGCGCGCGAAGTGAACATGCGGTAAGGCTCGCTGGTGCCGAGCGTGATGAGGTCGTCCACCAGCACGCCGATGTAGGCCTCGTGCCGCAGCGGGGTCCACGGCGCTTCGTTCTTGAACGAGAGCGCGGCGTTGATCCCGGCCAGGAGGCCCTGGGCCGCGGCTTCCTCGTAGCCGGTGGTGCCGTTGATCTGGCCGGCCATGAACAGGCCGCCGATGTGCTTGCTCTGCAGTGTGCGCATCAGGTCGCGCGGATCGAAATAGTCGTATTCGATGGCGTAACCGGGCCGCGTGATGCGCGCCTGCTCGAGTCCGCGGATCGTGCGCACGAAGCGTTCCTGCACGTCGTAGGGCAGCGAGGTGGAGATGCCGTTGGGATAGATCTCGCGGGTGGAGAGGCCCTCGGGCTCGAGGAAAATCTGGTGCGCGGCCTTGTCGGCAAAGCGGTTGACCTTGTCCTCGACGCTGGGGCAGTAGCGCGGGCCGGTGCCTTCGATCACGCCGGTGAACATCGGCGAGCGGTCGAAGCCGCTGCGGATGACGTCGTGGGTTGCGGCGTTGGTGTGCGTGATGTGGCAATCGACCTGGCGCGGATGCTGCGTGCGCGTGCCCATGAACGAGAACACCGGCGTCGGCGTGTCGCCCGGCTGTGGCGTCAGCACGCTCCAGTCGATGCTGCGGCCATCGAGCCGCGGCGGCGTGCCGGTCTTGAGCCGGCCGGTGCGCGGCATCGCTTCGCGCAGGCGCGCCGACAGCGCGTTGCTCGGCGCGTCGCCGGCGCGTCCGCCCGGCATGTTCTCGAGGCCGACGTGGATGCGGCCGGCGAGGAAGGTGCCGACGGTCAGCACCACGCGCGACGCTCGAATGGCAAGGCCCATCTGCAGCACGACGCCGGTGACGCGGCCGTTTTCGAGCACGAGATCGTCGACCGCCTGCTGGAAGACTTCGAGATTCGGCTGGCGTTCGACGCTGGCGCGCACCGCGGCCTTGTACAACACGCGGTCGGCCTGGCAGCGCGTTGCGCGCACGGCCGGGCCCTTGGAGGCATTGAGCGTGCGCCACTGGATGCCGGCAAGGTCGGCGGCATGCGCCATCGCGCCGCCCAGCGCATCGATTTCCTTGACCAGGTGGCCCTTGCCGATCCCGCCAATCGCGGGGTTGCAGCTCATCTGGCCAATGGTTTCGATGTTGTGGGTGACCAGCAGCGTGCGCGCGCCGCACCGCGCAGCGGCCAGCGCGGCTTCGGTGCCGGCATGTCCGCCGCCCACCACAACAACGTCGTATTCCATCATGTCTTTCCCACAGCCCGAGGCCGCCGTCATAACGTGCCATGGT
>DATMTG010000380.1:0-3531 GCA_035565075.1 Stenotrophobium sp. | reverse complement strand
TCACCGGCGGGCACCAGCCCGGCACGGCGTAGGACGCACACACTGCATCACTCAAACCCATCGGCGGCGCCTCGGGTGAACCGAAGGCGACGCGCGCGCCGGTCGCGGCATCCGCCGCCATGATCCACACGGCAGGATGCGGCACCCACTCGCCGTCCGGCGCAACGGTTTCAATCAGGCGAATGAAACCGCTCATATCGGCACGACCCTGAGGCAACAAGCCCGCCACGGCGGTCAGCGGCGATACGCGCTTGAACAAACCTCTGAGAAACAGACGCGGCGAAGTCAGGGAGAGTTTCGGCAACGGCGGCAACCAACCTCCGGTGTCGGCATCATGATTCCACACGCAGCAGGCCGAATCGTCATCGCCACGCTGTGAAGCCAGCATGCGATCCACACTCACGCCCGCACCCAGCAAGGCGGCCAGCACCGCACCCGCCGATGTTCCAACGATCACGTCCGCTGCACGCGGATCCCAATCGAGCGCCGTGCGCAGACTGTCGAGCGCGGCGATAGACCAGGCCGCTCCGGCAACCCCGCCACAACCCAGCACCAATCCACGTTTGATTGAACGGCGACCTGCGGCCATGAAAAATCTCGCGTTTGTGAACAGCGGCTATACGAACTGATAGTCCTTCAAGGGGAACCGCCCGGCCTGACGCATGGCGGTTATGCTTGATGTCGGGCGCAACAGCGTCGCCTCGCCGTGCTGGTTGAAATAGTAGCTGTTGGCCGGCGCACAGTTTCCATTCACGAAAATGGAATTGCCAACACGCTGCTTCATATCCTTGAGAAAGGCGTCGTTCGCCGCTTGAGAAACCTCGAAGCTGCGCGCCTGCTTGCGCTGCATCTCGCCTAGGCAGCGTGCCATGTGCCTCATCTGCGCCTCGATCGTCGTGAAGAATGACAGACCGCTGTAAGCGTAAGGGCTGGGCAGATTGAACAGATTCGGGAAGCCCGGCATCGAAATGCCCTCGTAGGCCTGGAAGCGGCTCTCGCGCCACCACCGGCCCAGATCCTTGCCCTGCCTGCCGATGATCTTGATCGCGGGGAAGTTCTCCTCCCACAAGCTGAACCCCGTCGCCAGCACCAGCGTGTCTATCTTTCGCTTGTGTCCATCACGCGCGACGATGCCGTCCGGCTCGATGCGCTCGATACCCTCGGTAATCAGCTCAACGTTGTCGCGATTGAACGTCGGGTAATAGGTGTTGGAGAACGTCGGGCGTTTGCAGCCGAAGCTGTATTGCGGCGTCAACTTGCGACGCAGTGCCGGATTCTTGATCTGGCTCCTCATGTGCGCCTTGCACACGCGCTCCATCACGCGCGTGATGAACGGCAGCATCTTGTTGTACAGCACACCGGTCACCATGATCGTCTCGAGGATACTGTCGCTCACCAGTCGTGCGGAACGCTGTGTCAGCGGCAACAGTGCGAACATGCGGCGTATCGCCGGCGGAATATCGCCATCCAGTTTCGGCGTCACCCAGATCGGCGTGCGTTGATAGACATCCAGCTGTTCCAGCTTCGGCGCGATCTCCGGCAGCAACTGCACCGCGGTCGCGCCTGTTCCGATGACGGCGGCGCGTCTGCCGTTGAGGTCGTAGTCGTGATCCCAGTCGGCGGTGTGGATGATTTTTCCGGCAAAGGATTCGATGCCGGGAATGTCCGGCTGCTTCGGCTGAGACAGGAAGCCCGTCGCCAGAATCAGAATCCCGGCTGTGATCGGCGCCTGATCCTTTGGGTAAATCGTCCAGCATCTGTCTTCTTCGTTATAGATCGCTTTTTCGACGATGGTGTTGAACCGCATTTGCGGCCGCAAATTGTATTTATCGGCGACATGCTCGGCATAGCGTTTCAGTTCCGCTCCCGGCGCATACAGACGTGACCAGTTCGGATTCGGCTCGAAGGAATAGGAATACGTGACCGAGGCAATATCCACGGCAAGCCCGGGATAGGAATTCACATGCCAGGTCCCGCCCAGATCGTCGGCACGATCCAGCATCAGGAAGGAACGAATACCCAGACGATCCAGCTGGATCGCGGCCCCCATGCCGCCGAAGCCGGTGCCGACAATCAGTGCCTCGTAGTCGGGCTTGGCCGCGACGGTTTCTGTACGTCCCATGATGATCTCCAATCGTGACGATGATCAGGCAATGCGCTTGAGGCCCAGACGAATGCCCTGAGTCAGCACGAACTTGAGTGCCGGCCCCAGCAACGGCAACGGGGTATCGAACTCGATAGTCCAGCTCACGCGTGAGCCGCGCTCGGAGCCGGCGAATTCGACCCTGCCGCTGTGATTACGTATCGGACCGCCACCCTTGCTGATGCGGTAGTCGATGAACTGATTGGGCTCCATCGCCGTCACGGTCTCCTGCACTCCAATCGGACCCATGCCCAGCAGGCGAACAGAGCCGACGCCATTGACATCGCCATTGCCATTCCTGATCCGTCGCACCGGCACACCCAGCACCTTGCCCAGCTTGTTGTGATCCGCCAGTGCCGCGAACAACTGTGCGACCGGCTTGTGGGAGTCCTGTACCACTTCAACTTTCATCTGCGACATGTGAATTCCTTGGAAAAATTATGAGTGATTATTTGGACGCGGCGCGTTTCGTTGCGAGGCTCGAAATACGTTTCTCGTACGCCGCACGCGCCTTGTGATCGAGCTTTTCGAGGATGCGACGATCACCGAAGCTGCGCCTGAAACCGCGTTGCAGCCATTGTGGCGCTAGCCCCAGAACCGTGGGCACAGCGCCGAGATAACGCGGTACGGTCACTTCGGTGAGTTTGGCCTTTAGAGCGCCGACGACGGCTGCGGCGACATCCTCTGGCGACGAGGTAGGCACGCCGCGTCCAGCCTCTTCAGTGCCTGCGGCCAGTTCGGTCGTGACCTTAGCCGGCATGATGGTGCTGAAGAGCACACCACTGTCACGATATTCTGCGCGCAGCGATTGCGTGAGGCCGACCACCGCGAACTTGGTCGCGCAGTACACCGCCATGCCAGGCAGCGGCACCACGCCTGCCATCGAAGCCACGTTGACGATGTGACCTTGACCGCGCGCAAGCATGCCCGGCAACGCCAGCTTGCAGCCCAGAATCACACCGCGCAGATTGATGTCGATCTGCGTATCACTGAGTGCATCGGTTTCATCGGTAAACGGGCCAGTCGGCATGATGCCGGCGTTGTTGATCAATACATCCACAGGGCCGAGCGTCTTTTCAGTCGCTGCCAGAAACGCCGCGAAGGATTTGCGGTCACGCACGTCTAGTTTTCCACCGTAACCCTTCAGCGATTTGGCGGCCTGCGCTGCGAGTACCGCATCAATATCGCCAATACTCACTTTTGCGCCCTGCGCCGCCAGCGCCTTCGCGGTCGCCAGACCGATGCCACGGCCAGCGCCGGTGATCGCGATGACCTTATCCTTCAGCGCGCCCTTGATTGAATTCGACATGCAAGCTCCCGAGCCGGTCCGGGACAGGCCCGGACATTTCACATACAATACCGTATGTGAAATAAATGGTTCCACATAC
>DATMTG010000379.1:0-4713 GCA_035565075.1 Stenotrophobium sp. | reverse complement strand
GGCACCATACGCCTGTGCTGGCAAAATGCCAACATGGCCCGTCCCAAATCCGCCTCGCACGAACTCAAGCGGGACGAAATCCTGGATATTGCCGCGCAGTGCTTCGCCGACCGCAGCTATCCGGCCGCCAGCATGAACGATATCGCGGCCGCCATCGGCACTTCGAAGGCGCGGCTGTACCACTACTACAGCGGCAAGGATGAGATCCTTTTTGACCTGCTGGACCGCTACACCCAGCGCCTGCTGGCGATCATCGGGCAGGTCGAAGCGACGGCGCAGCGCCGCAGTCTGGACGACCGCGCGGCGCTGCACGAGTTGGTCCGCGATTTTCTGCAGGAATACGAGACCTCCGCCACGCGCCATGTGGCCCTGCTGCACGCGACCCAGTTCCTGCCCGGCGCCACCGATGCACCCGGTGCGGTGCCTGCCGTTTCCCAGCGCGAGCTGATCCTGAACCGCCAGCGCGATGTGGTCTCCGCCGTCACGCGGTTTCTGCGCCGCGCGTACCCGCAGCGCGTGAATGCCGCGAACCAGACCGCGCAGACCATGATGCTGTTCGGCATGATCAACTGGACCTTCACCTGGCTGCGCCCCGGTGGCGCCATGAGCTACGCCGCGTTTGCCGAACAGGTAATCGGCATGCTCGAACACGGGCTCGCCGCAGGCTGAAAGATCAGGACGACTTCGACTTCAAGGCGCCGCGCAGGGTCGCGAGAAAGCGGATGCTGGCAGTCGACAACGAACGCCCGCGCTTGATTACCACCGAAATGTCGCGCGACACGCGCGGTGTCGAAATCGGCCGGATGACCAGCGACGTGTTGTTCGACGCGCGCGCGAAGGCCGAGGGCATGATCGAGGCGCCCATGCCGCTGGCCGTCATCCACAACGCGGTCGACATGAATGACACCTCGTTGACAACGTTCAGAATTACGCCCGCGCCGGCTGCTGTTCCGTCGATCAGAGGACGGACGCCATAACCGGTCCGCATGGTCACAATCGGGTGCCCTGCAAGGTCTCCCCAACGAACACTGCGCGCGCGGGCCAGTGGATGGTTGGCCGGGCACACCAGCGCGAGGTGATCGCGCAGGAGCATCCGTGTCTCCACCTCGGCGCCAGGGTGCTCAGGGGTGCCAATGCCGAAATCGACGTGCTCGCCAATGATCCGTGAAATGAACTGGTCGGGGGCGCAGTCGTCCACGACCACGCGCACCTGCGGATAGGCGGCGCCGAACGCGCGGATGGCATCCGGCAGCAGGAAGGACGCCAGCGTGGGCGTCGTGGCGAAGCAGACGCGGCCACGCTCCAGCGTCGACAACGTGCGAAAGCTGGACGACAGTGCGTCCACGTCGCGCAGGATGCGTTCAGCCGTCGCAAGCATTTCATTCGCCGCCGCCGTCGGCTGCAGCGATCGCGTGGTGCGATCGAACAGACGCGCCCCAAGTCCTTCTTCGAGTTGCCGGATCAGCATGCTGACGGCCGACTGGGTCACGAAGAGTTTCTCGGCGGCGGCGCCAAGTTTGCGCAGCCGGTGCACCTGCACGAAGGCGCGCAACTGCCGCAAGGTGGGAGTAAAGTTTTTATTCATCAGATAACATGATATTTGATCCACAATTTGTTGATTTACGAATGAATTGCGCTGATGTCCAATCGTGCTGGGAAATAACCACCTGGATCAACTTCAATGAAGAAATTCACCCGCCTACTGCGTCTCGTCGCTTTTGCCGCGTCCACCGGAATAACTGCACTGGCGTTGCCCGCTGCCGCGCAGAATGCCGCCGTCGACTTCCCGAGCAAGCCGATTCAGGTGATCGTCACTTTCCCGCCGGGTGGCAGCTCCGACGCTGTATTCCGGATGATCGTGCCGCGCCTGAACGAGAAGCTGGGACAACCTGTCATAGTGGAAAACCGGCCCGGCGCTGGCGGAAATGTGGGCCTCGCGCTGGTGGCCAGGGCGCCGGCTGACGGCTACACGCTGGGGCTGGGCGCTGCGGGTGCACTGTCGGCCAACGTCAGCCTATATCCGCAGATGCCGTTCGACGCTATCAAAGACTTTCAGCCGGTTGCGATGCTCGCGGCGATCCCATTCGTGATTGTCGGCAATCCATCGATGAAAACGAAAGCGAATACGCTGCGCGAACTCATTGCACTCGCCAAGGCCAAGCCGGACAAGCTATCGATTGGCTATGGCGGAAACGGCACAGCGATGCACCTGTCTGCGGCATTGTTCGCCCAGATGGCACACGTCCAACTGATTATGGTGCCATACCGCGGCAGCGGACCTGTTGCGCTTGATGTGATGGGTGGCCAGCTAGCATTGGGTGTGGTGGATCTGCCATCGGCGTTGCAACAGATCAAGGCCGGCAAACTGATTGCCTATGCGGTGACCAGTGCGCAGCGATTGCCGATGCTGCCGGACGTACCGACCGTCGCTGAGGAAGGACTGCCCGGATACGATTCGACGGGCTGGTTTGGCATTGTGGCGCCGGCCGGAACGCCCGCGCCGATTGTCGCTCGGCTCCATGCGGAGATCAACGGCGCATTGACCGACGAGACCATCAAGACGAAATTGCGGACCATGGGGGTCGAGCCGGCGCCAGCTACGTCCGCAGCATTCGGCCTCTATATTCGCTCGGAAACCAAGAAATGGGCGAATGTGATCCGGATTGCCCATATCAAACTGGGCTGAAAGCAGCATGAGTGCAACCGTAGAAATGCTGTCCGCGGACGTCCTGATTGTTGGCGCCGGCCCCGTCGGCCTGACGATGGCGATGGACTTGGCCGCGCGCGGCGTGAGAGTGCTCATTGCCGAAATCCGCCGTTACGCTGAGCCGCCGAATGTGAAGTGCAACCATGTCGCCTCGCGCACCATGGAGCAGTACCGCCGACTGGGCGTTGCGCGCAAGCTGCGCGACGCCGGACTCCCCGCCGATTATCCGAACGATGTTGTGTTCCGCACCAGCGTCACTGGCATCGAGCTGACTCGCATCCCGATTCCCTGCCGGCGCGACCGCTACACGGAGCCCGAAGGGCCGGACGCATGGTGGCCGACGCCGGAGCCGCCGCACCGCATCAACCAGATCTATCTGGAGCCGATCCTCTTGGAGCACACGGCTGCGTTGGCGGGCGTGACTCTGCTCAACCGGACGCAGATCACCGGCTTCACGCAGGACGAGACGGGCGTCGTCGCGACGGCAACGAGCCTCGACGATGGCGGCACGCGCACGCTTCGCGCCCGCTTCATGGTGGGCTGCGACGGCGGCAGTTCCACCGTGCGCAAGCAGATCGGAGCGAAACTCGAGGGAACGGCCGTCATCCAGCGCGTGCAGTCGACCTACATCCGCGCGCCGCAGTTGCGCTCGCTCATTCCGGGCAAGCCGGCATGGTCGTACTACTCGATGAACCCGCGGCGTTGCGGCACGATGTTCGCCATCGACGGCCACGCCACCTGGCTGGTGCACAACCACCTGAACGCCGAGGAGCTGGAATTCGATTCGGTCGACCGCGACCGCTCCATCCGAGACATCCTCGGCGTCGGCTCCGACTTTGAGTACGAGGTGATCAGCAAGGAAGACTGGGTGGGGCGTCGGCTGGTGGCCGACCGCTTCCGCGACCGCCGGGTCTTTCTGGCTGGTGATGCCGCGCACCTGTGGGTACCCTACGCTGGCTACGGCATGAATGCGGGCATCGCGGACGCCGTCAATCTGTCGTGGCTGCTGGCGGCCTGCGTGCAGGGCTGGGCCGACGAACGCATCCTGGATGCCTACGAGGCGGAGCGCCAGCCCATCACCGAGCAGGTGTCGCGCTTCGCCATGGACCATGCGCAGAAGATGATCCGAGCGCGCCGTGCCGTGCCGGTCGATATCGAGGCGTCCGGGCCCGAGGCAGACGCGCAGCGCGCCGACGTCGGACGCGAGGCGTACGAGCTCAATGTGCAACAGTTCTGCTGTGCCGGCCTTAACTTCGGCTACTACTATACAGACTCGCCCATCATCGAGTACGACGACGACGCACCGCCGGCGTATTCGATGGGTGCCTTTACCCCCTCGACCGTACCGGGTTGCCGGGCGCCGCACTTCTGGCTGACCGACGGGCGTTCCCTGTACGACGCCTTTGGCCCGGCCTACACGTTGCTTCGCTTTGACCGGCATGCCGACATCGCGTCGCTGCAGCGCACTGCGCAAGCAACCGGCATGCCGCTGACGGTGCTGGATGTCGACGCGCCCGCTGTTCCCGCAGAGTACGTGCATGCGCTGGTGATGTGCCGCGCCGATCAACATGTGGTGTGGCGAGGCGACGCGGTGCCGTGCGATGGCGATGCCTTCGTCGCACGCCTGTGCGGTCGCGCCATGGTGGAGACTGCGCTTTAGCGAGGCTTCCGTTAGGGCTCGTATCGAAGCGCGAGCATCGAGCATCGCGTTGCGCAGCCCGACCGACACGCGCTGGGCCTGGGTCGCATTTCGCATGCTCGAATATGCGGCTAGCGCGAGTTGGTCCACGTTTGAACCTCTGCACTGACCGGATGGGTGCAATGCATATGGTAGCGACGGGGCACGACCGCCGTTTTATCTGCCCCGTCTGGACCAGCCAAAGCGGCGCGGTGGCTGCGAAAGAATTCAACAATGCGTAATTGATTACGATTAGGTAAAATTCCCGGCTAATCAAGACGCAGCGCTCGATTTGCGCCTCTTTCGCCATTGCCCATTTACAGGAGCC
>DATMTG010000378.1:0-1549 GCA_035565075.1 Stenotrophobium sp. | reverse complement strand
GGTCGTCATTCCCGCTTCCGCGGGAACGACGCGCCGGGGCTCGCTCACTTTACAGATCGAACTTGATCCCCTGCGCCAACGGCAACGCGTCGGAGTAGTTGATCGTGTTGGTCTGCAGGCGCATGTAGGCCTTCCATGCGTCGGAGCCCGACTCGCGGCCGCCGCCGGTTTCCTTCTCGCCGCCGAACGCGCCGCCGATCTCCGCGCCGCTGGTGCCGATGTTGACGTTGGCGATGCCGCAGTCCGAACCGGCCGCCGACAGGAACTGCTCGGCCGCACGCAGGTTGTTGGTGAAGATCGACGAGGACAGGCCCTGCGGCACGTCGTTCTGCATGTCGATCGCTTCGTCGAGTGTCTTGAACGGCATCACGTAGAGGATCGGCGCGAAGGTTTCGGTCTGCACCACCTCGTCGGCGTTGTTCACGCCGGTGACGATGGTCGGCAGCACGAAGTTGCCCTTGCGGTCGGTCAGCGCCTTGCCGCCGGTGCGCACGGTGCCGCCGGCGGCCTTGGCCTTCTCCACCGCATGCAGGTAACCCTGCACGGCTTCCTGGCTGTTCAGCGGACCCATCAGCGTGGTGGCCAGGGTCGGATCGCCGATCTTGCCCTCGACCTGCTGGTAGGCCTTGACCAGGGTGTCGACCACGCCGTCGAAGATCGACTCCTGCACGAACAGGCGGCGCGTGGTGGTGCAGCGCTGGCCGGCGGTGCCGACGGCGCCGAACACGATGCCCGGGATCGCCAGTTTCAGGTCGGCGGTGTCATCCAGGATGATCGCGTTGTTGCCGCCCAGTTCCAGCAGCGAACGACCCATGCGCCGGGCCACGCGCTCGCCGACCATGCGGCCGACCTTGGTCGAGCCGGTGAAGCTGATCAGCGGGATGCGCTTGTCGTCGACGAACGCCTGCGCCAAATCGCTGCCGGCGTCATTGAACAGGAAGAACAGGTCGGGGAAGCCGGCGTCCTTCAAGGCCTCGTTGCAGATCTTCATCGTCGCGATGGCCGACAGCGGCGTCTTCGGCGACGGCTTCCAGATGCAGATGTCGCCGGCGATGGTCGCCAGCATGGCGTTCCATGCCCACACCGCCACCGGGAAGTTGAACGCGCTGATGATGCCGACCAGGCCCAGGGGATGGTACTGGTCGTACATGCGGTGGCCCGGGCGCTCCGAATGCATGGTCGAGCCATACATCATGCGGCTCTGGCCCACCGCGAAGTCGGCGATGTCGATCATCTCCTGCACTTCGCCGTCGCCCTCGGGCTTGATCTTGCCCATCTCCAGCGCGACCAGCGAACCGAGCGCATCCTTGTGCTTGCGCAATGCCTCACCGCACAGGCGCACCGCTTCGCCACGCAGCGGCGCCGGGGTGGTCTTCCACACCTTGAAGGCCGCCTGCGCGCGCTGGACGATCACCTCGCCGCTGGCCGGGTTCACCGGCGCCAGCGTACCGGCGTCCGTGGTCTTCGACCACTCGCCGTTGCCGAGGTAGGTGCCGGAATTGACGTCGGCCAGGCCGAGCGCGGAGAGGATGCTGTGGGACATGGGGAC
>DATMTG010000377.1:0-1636 GCA_035565075.1 Stenotrophobium sp. | reverse complement strand
ACTATCCGGTACGCGAACTCGCGAGCGGGTGTCCGCTCGCGAGACTTGCGGCGGCACCTGTCACGCGCCAACGAAATTCTGGCCACAGACGCGCAGCGTGCGGCCATTGACGCCGCCGGCCGCGGCCGACGACAGGAATGTCACCGCCTCCGCAATGTCGATCGGCTGCCCACCCTGCCCGAGCGCCGCCAGGCGACGGCCCACTTCGCGCGGACCGACCGGCATCTGCGCGGTCATCTGGGTCTCGATGAAGCCGGGCGCCACCGCATTGATCGCGCCACCGCGCTTGGCCATCGTCGCCGCCAGGTTGGCAGCGTAGCCGATGATGCCAGCCTTGGTGGCGCCATAGTTGGTCTGGCCGGCATTGCCGGCGATGCCGCCGATGGACGAGATGCAGACGATGCGCGCACCGTCCTTGAGGCCGTCGCTGAGCAGCCCCTCGTTGATGCGCAGGATCGCGCCGAAATTGATGTCGAGCACCATGTCCCAGAAATGCGCCGGCATGTTGCGCAGCATCTTGTCGCGGGTGATGCCGGCGTTGTGCACGACGATGTCGAGGCCGCCGAATTTCTTGCCGGCTTCCTCGGCGATGCGCTGCGCGGCGTTGGCCGCGGTCACGTCCAGCGGCAGGCCGACGCCATTGATCTTGCTCATGGTGTCGCCGAGCGCGCCCTCCTCTTCCGGACGGTCCATGCCGATCACCGTCGCGCCTTCGCGCGCCAGCGTCTGCGCGATCGCAGCGCCGATGCCGCGCGCGGCGCCGGTGACCAGCGCGACCTTGCCATTCAGCGAACCGGCCAGTGCGCCGGCCCCGTGTCCATTCGCCGCATCGACCGGCAGGGTCTGCCCGGTCACGAACGCCGAGTGCTCGCTGAGGAAGAACTGGATCGGGCCGGCCAGACATTTCTCACCGCCCCTGGAAACCTGCAGGAGGTTGACCGTGATGCCCTTGCGGCCGACTTCCTTGCCCAGCGAGCGCACGAATCCGCCCAGCGCCGCGGCACAGGCTGCCGTCGCAGCATCGCTCTCCTGCGCGGGATTGCGGCCCAGGATCAGCACGCGCCCGGCATTGGGGATCTGCGCAACCACCGGCTGCACGAAGTCGTAGAGCTCGCGCATCTGCGCCGCGGAGGTGATGCCGCTGGCATCGAACACGTAGGCCGTATTTGCGGTTTCGCCGCTGTCCTTGGCCGGATTGCCTTCGAGGCTGATCGACTGGGCGTGAGCGGCCGGCTTGATTGCCGCCAATCCCGGGTGATTCGGCACGATGCGCAGCGACAGCCCGAGTTGGGCCAGCACTTTCAGCATTTCGGGCGCGAGAATGCCATTGCTCGAAGCACCCACCAGTGCAAAACGTCCGGCCAGCGGCTGCTCGCCCCAGGGCCCACTGGCCCGCACCAGCTTGGGCGGAGTCGGCAAGCCCAGCAGGCTGACCAGCGCCTTGCCGAAGGTGGAATGGGACAGTTCGAGGTACCGATCAGACATGACACGCTCCTTGCATAGGAAAATCGAAAGCGGACGATGCGCCATTATCGCAGTGTTGCGCCCGCCAACATAGGATTTTCCAAAACGGGCGTCCGCACCGAATGCCTGCGGAGCATTGACGTCGTGGCGCGCGTATCGGATAGTTCGCGCT
>DATMTG010000376.1:0-3749 GCA_035565075.1 Stenotrophobium sp. | reverse complement strand
CACGGCCTTGCGGGCGACATCCAGCAGGTCGTCGAGTCCGCGCGCCTGGGCGGCCGGGGCCAGCGCCTCGACCAGCTGTGGCTCGCGCTGCGCATACTCGGCGATGGTATCGGCGTATTCCGCGCGTGCCGCCTTGGGAATCAGCGCGACGATGTCCAGCAGCGCCGGCCACAGCCGGGCGTCGGATGCGCGTGCGGCGGCAACGATGCGCTGGCGTGTGTCGGGTCCGACCAGTCCGGCGAGATCGGCGATCATGCGCTTGTGGCCGTCGTCCATCTGCTCGGCCAGCGGCAGCAGGGCCTGCCACAGGTCCAGTTCGTCGGCGACTTCAATGATGCGGGCGATCGCCGCGCGTGGCAGCACGCCGGCCGCGGCGGCGAGCTGCTCGATCTGCGGCGGCGCCATGTCGCGCGCCAGGTGCAGCACGCTGTCCCAGAGATTGGCGTCGTGCGCCGCGCGCAGGATATTTTCCAGCGCACGGGCCGGCAGTTGCGCCGCGACCTCGGCGGTCATCGTCAGCTGTTGCGCCGGCATCAGCCGGATCAGCGGCAGGAAACTGGCCCACAGCCCGTTGTCGTCGGCGCTCCTGAGGATGGCGTGCATGATCCTGCGGTCGGTGAGTTCCGGAATGCCCAGCAGCTTGTGATGGCTGGCTTCCGACATGCAGGCGACCACCGGCAGCACCGAATCCCAGAGGTCCTGTTCGTAGGCGGTGCGACACAGGCCCGACAGGGCGCCCTGGTCCTGGTCGGCCGCCAGATCGCCGAGCTTGCGCTTGAGGGCGTCGTCGACGTGCTCCATCAGGGCCACGGCCTCGGCCCACAGGTTCTCCTGCGGATTTTGCGCGGCGATGATGACCGCCCGCAGCCGTTCATCGGAGAGCATGCGGATCAATTTGCCGAGCTGCGACTTGTTCTCGATGAAGAAGCCGGCGTGCAGCAGGTCGGCGGGCCGGGTGAACGCGTCCAGCGCCTTGCGGATGGCGTCTTCGGTCAGGTAATCGACAAAGCGGCCCATGGTGACGAATTCGTGGCGCCTGAGCAGTTCGACGGCGACATCGCGGATGCGCGCCGGCGGCAGGTTGCGGATGATCTCGCGTGCGCGCCTGGGGTCGAGCTGCAGGCTGATGTCGGCGAGGAATCCGATCGGCAGGCGGCCGGACAGGTCGACCGCACGCTTCCAGTTCATCTCGCCGGCAACGCGCGCGCCGAGCGTCGGCCCGAAAATCTTCTCGGCCATCATCGCGATCAGGGCCAGCGGCAGCAGCACGCTGGCTGCGGCCAGGCGCTGGAACAGGGTGGTGTCGTCCCCGAACAGCTTTTCCTGTGCGGCTTCGCGCAGCCTGCGGATCTCTTCGGCCGGCAGCGCCTGCAGGAAGGACAGCGAGTTTTCGCCCGCGCCGTAGAGGCGCTCGAGCTTGATGATTTCAGCGCGGACCGCGAGTCTGCTCATGGGCGCGTCATCCCCGCAGGATTCTGAGCACGGTCCCGCGCAGCAGGGCGGGGATGTGCCTGAGGGCGCCATCGATCGCCTTCTGCATGTCGGCGCGCTGGCGCGACTGCGCGTTGCGGAAGCCTTGCAGCAGGTTTTGCAGCTGCGCGGCGTCGAGCGCATCCAGTGCGGACAGCTCGCCAGCCGGTTTATCCAGCGCCGACGCCAGTTGCTCGAGTTCGGGTTTCAGGGTCATCAATCTCATCCTAATGCAGCATTTTTCCGGCCGGTATCAATGGTACTAATAGTATCTGTTGACAGAGGCGGACGGCGTTTGGCTGCCTCAGATTGCATCCGGGCGCAAGATGCGGACTAAAGAGGATTGCCCAGCCTTTTGGCTGCATGATTCAGGCTCCAGATCAGGCTTCCCATTCATACCGATTACGGGAATTTAGCGGCGCGCAGGCGCTCAGTTGTTGAAGGAGGATAAATGACTTCGAAACCGATTAACCTCAAGCTCCTGCTTGAATCCAAGGACATGGAGCGCTGCCCGTTCCCGATTCCGACCGGCTGGTACTTCGTCGACTATTCCGAGAACCTGAAGAAAGAGGAAGTGCGCAACATCGAGCTGCTCGACCAGGAGTGGGTGCTGTATCGCACCGAATCCGGCAAGGTCGGCATGACCGATCCGTACTGCGCGCACCTCGGCGCCCACATGGGCCACGGCGGCAAGGTCTGCGGCGAGCACCTGCGCTGCCCGTTCCACCACTGGGAATACAACACCGAAGGCTGGTGCAAGGTCGTGCCCTACGCCAAGCGCATGCCGCCGATCACCACGCTCCAGCCCATCGTCCGTACGCTGCCGGTGCAAGAGAAGTTCGGCCTGATCTGGTGCTGGTACCACCCGGCGCTGGAAGCGCCCTCCTGGGACCTGCCGGCGATTCCGGAAATGACCGAGCCCGGTTATGTGCCGACGCGTCGCGGCACCTGGACTGCCAATACCGCGATCCAGGAGATCGCCGAGAACGGCGTCGATTTCGCCCATCTCAAGTTCCTGCACGGCGCCGCGGGCATCCCGCCGGCCGAGGTGACTTTCAACAAGCACGTGATCCACATCAACATGGCCAACGGCTACATCGTCGGCGATGGTTACGGTCCCGGCCTCAACGTGTTCCAGTTCACCCAGGAAGGCGTGACCGCGACGATGATCTCCTACACGCAGCCGATCACCCGCGATAAATCGCAGATGAACATGAGCTTCACGCACAAGGCCTATCCGGAAGGCAGCAAGGAAGGTGCGATCGCCAAGAAGCTGGTCGATCACATGATCGGCGGCGCCGAAGGCGAGGAGAGCGCCGGGTTCGAGAGCGTTGACTTCATCGTCTGGAACAACAAGAAGTATCGCGCCAAGCCGCTGCTCTGCGACGGCGACGGCCCGATCATCCAGTACCGTGAGTGGTTCAAGCAGTTTTACAACGAAGCGCCGAAGCTCGACGCCGCCTGAAACCGCAGCAGCTGAAAATCAGCCCCGCCTTTCACATGAGAGGCGGGGCTTTTTCATTACCGTGAGGCTTTCATGCGCTGCTCGCTGAGCTGCCAGAGCCGGGCCGCCAGCGCGGCGTCGCGGCTGGCGGCACTGCCGGCCTTCTGCTTGCGCTTGATGAAATACTCGCCGCTGACGTCCTGCAACTCCGGCGCATTGGCGAGCCAGACCGCGGTATCCGCGCCCTGCGCCGGCGTCAGCATGAACGCCTTGATCAGCGGCTGCAGCAGGCCCGGTGCCTGACGGTAGATGTCGGTCGCCACCGCGCCCGGATGGAAGGCGTTGATGGTGACCTTGCTGCCCTTGAGGCGACGCGCCAGCTCGCGCGTGAACAGCAGGTTGGCCAGCTTGGCCTGCCCGTAGGCATGCAAGCCGCTGCGATGACGCGATGGGTCGGTGAAACTGGCCTCGTCGATGCGGCCGAGGTTGTGGATCATCGAACTGGTGACGACGATGCGCCCCTGCGGCGCGGCTTTCACCGCATCGAGCAGATGCTGCGTCAGGCGAAAATGCCCGAAGTGCATGGTGCCCATCATCGCCTCATCGCCGTTGGCTAGCGTGTGCAGCTTCATGGTGTAGAGGCCGGCGTTGAGGATCAGTACGTCGATCACCGGCATCTCTGCCAGCAGGTTCCCGGCAAAGGCGTCGATGTTGCCGAAATCCGCGAGGTCCAGCGACATCGCGCTGACCTGTGCGGAAGGGTGCTTGGCTTTGATGCTGTCGATCGCCGCCTGCGACTTTGCGCTGTCGCGCGCCGCGATCACCACGCGGTCGC
>DATMTG010000375.1:0-5648 GCA_035565075.1 Stenotrophobium sp. | reverse complement strand
AACCGTGACGCCGCCGGTGAAAGCGGCCGCGGCCGCGGACACCAGCATCCGTGTCGACACCCAGCGGCTCGACCGCATGATGAACCTGGTCGGCGAAATGGTGCTGGTGCGCAATCGCCTGAAGACGCTGACCGCAACGGCGGCCGACGAGGAGCTGGCCAAGACCGTGCGCCAGGTCGATTTCATCACGCGCAGCCTGCAGGACGCAGTGATGCAGATCCGCATGCTGCCGATCCGCAAGGTGTTCTCGCGCTTTCCGAAGGTGGCGCGCGATGTCGCGCGCTCGCTCGGCAAGCAGGTCGACGTCGAACTGGTCGGCGAAGACACCGATCTCGACAAGAACCTGGTCGAGGCGCTGGGCGATCCGCTGATCCACATGGTGCGCAACGCCGTCGATCACGGCATCGAAATGCCCGAACAGCGCCAGCGCAGCGGCAAGCCTGCCGCCGGCAAGCTGGTGCTCGCGGCCTGCCAGCAGGGCGACCATATCGTCATCACCGTCCGCGACGATGGTGCCGGCATGGACGCCGAGCGGCTGCGCGCCAAGGTCGTCGAAAAGGGCCTGATGGACGCGGCCGCGGCCGCGCGACTGACCCACGGCGAGTGTTTCCAGCTGGTGTTCCTGCCCGGGTTCTCGACCAAGGAACAGATTTCGGACCTGTCGGGTCGCGGCGTCGGCATGGACGTGGTCAAGTCGGCAATCACGCAACTCAACGGCTCGGTGCGGATCGACTCGGTGCCCGGGCAGGGCAGTTGCGTCGAAATCCGGGTGCCGCTGACGCTGGCGATCCTGCCGGCGCTGATGGTGGCGGTGGCCGAGCGCGTCTACGCACTGCCGCTGGCGTCGGTGGCCGACGTCACCGTGCTGGACAACGCCGCGATCCGCAAACTCGATGCCTGGGACGTGGTGCTGCTGCACGGGCAGATCGTGCGGCTGGTCTATCTCGATCGCTGGGCCGGCGTGCAGCCGGCGGACGGCGAGCCGCGCCACGTCGCGCTGGTCCGCGTCGGCGACGAGCAATTCGGCTTCGTCGTCGACCAGGTGATCGGCCGCGAAGAGGTGGTGATCAAGCCGCTGGGCGCGATGCTGCGCGGACTCAGCGGACTGTCCGGCGCAACCGTGACCGGCGCCGGACGCGTGGCATTGATTCTCGACTGCGCCAGCCTGGTGCGGTCGCATGGGCATCCGGGCTGACGGAGACACGACATGGATCTGTTCAGCATCATCGGGGTCATCGGCGCGTTCGCGGTACTGATCGTGGCGACCATCATCAAGGGCATCGGCCCGGCGGCGCTGGTCGGCGCCGAGCCGTTCATCGTGGTGATCTGCGGCACGCTGTGCGCGACGCTGGTGCAGACGCCGAGCATCACCTTCAAGCATGCCCTGAAGCTGGGGCGCTGGGTGTTCCGTCCGCCGCAGGACGACGCCCGGGCGATGATCGCGCGCATCGTCGAATGGAGCACGGCGGCGCGCAAGCAGGGCCTGCTGGCGCTGGAGGCGAGCGTCGAGTCGGAGCAGGATCCGTTCATCAAGCAGGGCCTGCAGGCCTTGGTCGACGGCGCCGAGCCGGACATGATCCGCGCCGTGCTGGAAGTCGACCTGGTGACCAAGGAGCATTTCGACATCCAGGCCGCCAAGGTTTTCGAGGCCATGGGTATCTACGCGCCGACCATGGGCATCGTCGGCGCGGTGCTGGGCCTGATGTCGGTGATGAAGAACCTGACCAATCCCAGCGAACTCGGTGAAGGCATCGCCGCCGCGTTCGTGGCGACGGTCTACGGCATCGCCAGCGCCAACCTGATCCTGCTGCCGATGGCGTCCAAGCTCAAGGCGATCATCGCCGGCCAGACGCGCACGCGCGAGATGATCATCGAGGGACTGATCTCGATCTCGCGCGGCGAGAACCCGCGCAACATCGAAGCCAAGCTGGCCGGCTTCCTGCACTGAGTCCGCCATGAGCCGCAGGAACCGACACGACGAGCACACCAACCACGAAGCCTGGGCGATTCCCTACGGCGACCTGGTGACGCTGATGTTCGCGCTGTTCGTGGTGATGTACGCGGTGTCGTCGATCAACGAAGGCAAGTTCCGGGTGCTGTCCGAGTCCTTGTCCGAAGCTTTCGGCGGACCCCCCAAGTCGATCGCGCCGATCCAGGTCGGCGAGAAGATCAGCCACGGCGCCGATCATTCGCAGATGATGAGCGTGCTGCCCAGGCCGGTGGTGCCGCAGTCGATCGGCGCCATCGTGCATCGACCGGAGATGGCGTCGGGGATCAACCGCATCGCGACGCAAGACGGCGGTGCCGGCCAGATGAAGCGCCTGTCCGGCGACCAGGCCAATCTCGCCAGGATGAGCGACGAAGTGCGGCGCTCGATGGCCGACCTGATCCAGAAGGGACTGGTCGTGGTCCGGCGAGGAAAAAACTGGCTGGAAGTCGAGATCAAGGCCGACATCCTGTTCCCCAGCGGCGTCGCCACGATCGCGCAGGACTCGGTCCCCGTCCTGCAACGCCTGGCCGGGATCCTCAAGCCGTTTCCCAATGCCATGCGGATCGAGGGGCATACCGACAACCAGCCGATCAGCACCGTGGCCTTCCCGTCGAACTGGGAGCTGTCGGCGGCACGCGCCGCCAGCGTGGTATACCTGTTCATGCAGTCGGGCGTTGCGCCGCAGCGCATGAGTGTCGAGGGCTTCGGCGAGTATCGGCCGGTGGCCAGCAACGACACCGCCGAGGGCCGCAACCGCAACCGCCGCGTGGTGCTGGTGGTGCTGGCGATGCCGCAGGACCAGCATGTGCGCGAGCTGCAATCGCAGACCGACGACCCCGATCCGGCCGCGGTGGCCGCGCCATGAGCGGCGAACCGGCAACGGTCTCGCGCAGCATCGCCGGCGCACGCCGCCAGGGCGATGTGCTGACGCGCTGGGTCAGTTTCGATCTCTGCGGCCAGCCCTACGGCATCGCCATCATGAAGGTGATGGAGGTGCTGGCCACGGCGGCGATCGAGCCGGTGCCCGGCGCGCCGCCCGCGGTGCTGGGCGTGATCAACCTGCGCGGCAGCATCGTCACCGTGGTCGATCTGCGGCAGAAACTCGGCCTGCCGGCGGCCGCCGACGGCGCCTGCCTCATCATCGTCGCGCACGAGGGCCAGCCGGTCGGGCTGCGCGTCGACCATGTCGCGGAAGTGCTGAACCTGGCCGAACAGGCGATCAAGCCGGCGCCGGCCACCAGCGCCGGCAAGCGGCAGGATGCGGTAGCCGGAATCGTCAGCCGGCAGGGCCGCCTGTTGACCCTGATCGACCCTTCGTCGCTGCTGGCCGGCGACTGACGCCGTGCTGGCCCGGAATTTGCCGGGATATCGTGGAACCGGCAGTATCTGCGGCAGAATCGATACGGTGTGGCACGCCTGAGCAGGTGGAAAACATGACGAAGGAATCCGTGAGCGTCCCCGGGCCGGCTTCACACACTGCCGCCCATGCCGCGCTGCTGGCCCCCTCGGGCGAAGATCGGCTGGGGCTGGTGATCGAGGCCGCGCCCAACGCCATGATCATGGTGGATGCGTCCGGGCACATCGTGCTGGTCAACTCGCAGGCCGAGAAACTGTTCGGCTACTCCCGCGGAGAACTGCTGGGCAGCACGATCGAAAAGCTGGTGCCGAAGAAATTCCGTGGCGGACACGATGCGATGCGCGAGGGGTATTCCGCGCACCCGGAGACGCGGGCCATGGGCGCCGGCCGCGACCTGTTCGGCCTGCGCAAGGACGGCAGCGAGGTGCCGATCGAGATCGGACTCAACCCGCTGCACATGGGCGGGGAACTGTTCGTGCTGGCCTCGATCATCGACATCACCGAGCGCAAGCGCATGGAAGAGCTGTCGCGCATGGCCGAGGTCGAGAAACTGCGCAAGAACATCCTCGACAACGTGCCCTACAGCATGATCGCCATCGATCTCAACGGCAACGTGCTGACCGCAAATCCCGCCGCCGAGCGCCTGCTGGGTTATACCGCGCGCGAGATGCTGAACAGGAACGTGGTCGAGTTGATCCACGATCCGCATGAAATCGCGCATCGCGCCTCCGAGCTGTCGATGGAGCTCGGGCAGAAAGTGCCGGCGGATTTCAACGTGCTGACGATCAAGCCGCGCATGGGCCTTTCCGAAGAGCGCGAATGGACCTATACCCGCAAGGATCGCACGACGGTGCCGGTCAAGCTGTCGGTGTCGACGCTGACCGATCACGCCGGCGAGATCACCGGATATCTCAAGGTCGCCTACGACATCACCGAGAGCAAGCGCGTCGAGGCCTACATCCGGCACATGGCGCATCACGACGGCCTCACCGGCCTGCCCAACCGCACGCTGCTGCTCGACCGGCTCGACATGGCGATCCGCCAGGCGCGCCGCAGCAACCGTCACGTCGGCGTGCTGATGATGGACCTCGACCATTTCAAGCGCGTCAACGACTCGCTCGGCCACCAGGTCGGCGACCAGCTGCTGATCGCCGTTGCGCACCGGATCCGCGAATGCCTGCGCGAGGTCGATACGGTGGCGCGGCTCGGCGGCGACGAGTTCGTGGTGCTCGCCACCGACGTCCGCGACCGCGCGGAGATGGACGGCCTGATCCGCAAGATCGTCGAGAAGATCTCGGCGCCGATCCTGATCAACCACCAGGAACTGCTGGTGACGCCGAGCATCGGCGGCAGCCTGTTTCCCGACGACGGCACCGACGTCCACACGCTGATCAAGAACGCCGACATGGCGATGTACTTCGTCAAGGGCCACGGCCGCAGCAGCATGCAGTGGTTCCTGCCGACCATGCTCGAGGCCACCGAGGAGAAGCTGGCGCTGACCACGGCGCTGCGCTTTGCGCTCGAGCGCAACGAGTTCGAGGTCCACTACCAGCCGGAGGTTTCGCTCGGCAACGGCCGCGTCATCGGCATGGAGGCGCTGATCCGCTGGAGGCATCCGCGCTACGGCGACATCATGCCGGACCGCTTCATCGCACTGGCCGAGGAGACCGGGCTGATCCTGCAGATCGGCGAGTGGGTGCTGGAGACCGCCTGCGAGCAGTGCGTCAGGCTGCAGAAGAAAATCGGACGGCCGCTGGTGATGGCGGTCAACGTGTCGCCGCGGCAGTTCCAGCAGAAGGACTGGCTCGACGTGATCGCGCGCGTGCTGAAGAAATCCGGCCTGCAGCCGTCGTGCCTGGCGCTGGAGATCACCGAGGGCCTGCTGATGCGCAGCCCCGAGGAGAGCGCCGAGATGCTGGCGCAGATCCGCAACCTGGGCGTGAGCATCGTCATCGACGATTTCGGCACCGGCTACTCGAGCCTGTCCTACATCACCCGGTTTCCGATCGACAAGATCAAGATCGACCGCTCGTTCGTGCGCGACCTGGCCACCGACGCCGCCGACGCCGCGATCATCATCGCCGTCATCGCGATGGCGCGCAGCTTGCAGATCGGCGTCATTGCCGAAGGCGTCGAGACCGAGGAACAGCTCAGCTACCTGCGCAGCCGCGACTGCGACGAGGCCCAGGGTTTTTACTACAGCAAGGCGGTCTCCGCCGCGGAACTGCCGGCCGTGATCGAACGGCTGGACCGGCGCAAGCCGCTGGCATCCCAGCCGGGCTGACCGTTGCCGGAATGGCC